>CAYMHN010000061.1:1940-11046 GCA_964390235.1 uncultured Candidatus Competibacteraceae bacterium | reverse complement strand
TGATGTCGTGCGCGCTGAGGATCTGGCGGCGCGCTTTGAGATCAGTAAGCGGACTGTGTATCGCGACGTGGCGGCACTGAGTGAGATGGGGGTGCCGGTGGTCACGCCCTCGAACACCCCGGACAGTATCCGCACCTGATCGGGCTCGCGGCGCTGGGTGGTATGGCGGCTGGTGCCGGGGCGGCGCCGGTCCAGATCGCCCTGCAGATCGGCCTCGCTCAGTTCCAGGCCGGGCGGACAGCCATCGACGATGGCGCCCAGGGCGGGGCCGTGACTCTCGCCGAAACTGGTGACGGTGAACAGTTTGCCGTAGGTATTGCCGGACATCGTGTTGGGACACTGGAACAGGGGCGTCTATTGTCCCCCAGACGGGTGGTGCGCGAAAGGCTTGCGGTTGGTGGCCGGGCGATGAAGAATGGCGACCAACCCTTGCCGACCCGAGCGTATCCCATGTCGCCAGCCCCCGACCCTGTTGCGGAACACGCCGCCCGCATCCTCGCCGCCATGGACAGCGCTACCTCGATTCCGTTGTTCACCGATGCCGACCCGGATTTCAACCTCGACCGCGGCTATCGGGTCGCCGCCGGCCTGGCGCGGCTCAGACTGGCGCGCGGCGAGCGCCCGCTGGGCTGGAAGATCGGCTTCACCAATCGGACCATCTGGGAGGAGTACGGCGTCCATGCGCCGATCTGGGGGCCGCTGTGGGACAGCACGGTGACGGCCGTCGATCCGGCGCGCGCCGTGGTCTGTCCGCTGGCCTCCCTGGTCGAGCCTCGGATCGAGCCCGAGATCGCGTTCCGCATCGCCCGGACCCCCGAACCGGGCATGAGCGAGGATCAGCTGCTGGAATGCATCGACGCCGTGGCTCATGGCTTCGAGATCGTTCAGTCGCTGTATCCCGGCTGGCGTTTCCAGGCCGCCGACACCGTGGCCGTGGGCGCCCTGCACGGGCGTTATTTCCACGGGCCGCTGGTTCCCCTGGCCGATCGCGCGGACTGGCGCGCCCGGTTGGCCGAGTTCGAGATCGGCCTGTTTCGCGACGGGCAACCGGTCGATCGGGGTCATGCCGTCAATGTGCTCGACGGGCCGCTCTCGGCCCTGCGTCATTTCGTCCGCGGTCTGGCCGACTGCCCCGTCGAGTTCGGGCTCCGGGCCGGCGATCTGGTCACCACCGGGACGGTGACCCGCGCTTTCCCCGTGGCCGCCGGGGAGCGCTGGCATTCGGTGATCGTCGGTCTGCCGCTGCCTGGACTGAGCATCGCCTTTGCTTGAGGTGGGGCACCGGCATCACTGCATTCCCAGGTAGGCGCTGCGGGTGTGGGGATTGTCCAGGACCTCGCGGGCGGAGCCTTGCAGGGCGATATGACCGTTCTCTATGACATAGGCGCGATCGGCGATTTCCAGGGTCTGTAGTACGTTCTGCTCGACGATCAAGATGGTCGTACCCTGTTCCTGGATCTGGCGAATATAGTCGAACATCTCGGCAACCACGATCGGGGCCAGACCCAGGGAGGGTTCGTCCAGCATCAGGATCCGTGGTTTGGCCATCAACGCCCTGGCAATGGCGGTCATTTGCTGCTCACCCCCGGACATGGTGTTGGCCAGCTGGGTCCGGCGTTCCTCCAGTTTCGGAAACATTCCGAATACTTGGGCCATGCGCCGCTGGATCTCGCCGGCATCGCGGCAGGTGAAACCGCCCATGCGCAGGTTTTCCTCAACCGTCATTTCCGGGAACAGCTTGCGCCCTTCGGGCGACTGAACCAGACCCAGCGCGGCCCGCTTATGGGCCGGAATACCCTTGATCGAGCGACCCTCGAAGTCGATTTCGCCCGCCTTGGCCGGAATGATGCCCGAGAGGGCGTTCAGCAAGGTCGTCTTGCCCGCGCCATTGGGGCCGACCACCGCCACCAGTTCCCCCGGCTTGACGGTGAGCGAGATATCCCAGACCGCGGTAACGTCACCGTAGGCCACCTGAAGATTGCGGATTTCAAGCATGTCGCGCCGCCTTGCCGAAATACGCTTCCACCACCTCCGGCCGGTCGATGACTTCCCGGGGTTCGCCCTCGGCGATGATGCGCCCGTGGTGGATCACCGCCAGCTGTTCGGCCAAGGCCAGCACGGCCCGGATCAGGTGTTCGACCACGATGATGGAGACACCGCGCTCGCGGATCTTGAGGATCATCGCGACCGCCTCGTCGATCTCCTTGGGCCGAAGTCCGGCCATGACTTCGTCCAGCAGCAGCAATTTGGGCTCGGTGGCGATGGCTCTGGCCACCTCCAGGCGCTTGCGATCGGCGATGGTCAGCGATCCCGCCTGATGCTGGCCGATACGATCCAGTCTGGTGAACTCCAGCACCTCCGCCGCCCGCTCGCGGGCCTCGGCCAGCGTGGAACGACCGCCGCGCAGGGCGCCCACCAGGACATTCTCGGCCACGGTCAGTTCGGGAAACGGCTGAACGATCTGGAAGGTTCTGGCCAGACCCAGGGCATTGATCTCCGAAGGACGCCGGCCGACGATGTCCTGGCCCTGAAACAGGATTCGCCCCTGTTCCGGTCTATGAAATCCGGAGACCGCGGCGAACATGGTGGTCTTGCCGGAGCCGTTGGGGCCGATCACGCCCAGAATCCGGCCTTCCTCCAGCGACAGGCTCACCTCGTTGACGGCGATCAGACCGCCGAAGCGCTTGGTGACCCCGGAGAGTTCGAGCAAGGCCATGTCAGCGTCTCCGGACAAAGAAACGCGCGTGCCAGTTCTGGATGAATCTGGCGATGCCGCGTGGCATGAACAGAATGCCGACGATCAGAATGGCGCCATAAATCACCAGATACAGCGCGTCCGCATGGCCGCCCATCACGCCCCGCAGCAGATCCTGCAGGGGTTTGATGAGACTGGCGCCCAGCACCGGACCGAGCAAGGTCGTGCGCCCACCCAGCACCGGCCCCAGCAGCAGCTCGAAGTTCTTGGTCAGGCTGAACACCTGTAGCGGATCGATGAAGGTCGCGTACTGGCAGTAGAACGCCCCGGCCACGCCGCCCAGGGCGCCGGCGACCACGATGGCGAAGGTCTTGGCGCGCGTCTCGTTGATGCCCAGCGCTTCGGCCGCCTGTGGATTCTCGCGCACCGCCACCAGGAAGTAGCCCATGCGCGAGCGTTGTATGCAGTAATTGACCAGTATTACGAACAGCAGCAGTCCCAGCGCGATGAACAGATACGGCTGCCGGTCGACGAAAGCCATGTTGACCGGATCGTCATGGATGATGGTGATGTAGATCCCGGTGGCCCGGCCGGCCCAGTCCCAGTTGAGGAAGATATACTTGATCACCTGGGACAGGGCGACGGTAAACATCGCGAAGTAGTCCTCGTTGAGCCCGAAACGCAGGGTCAGCCCCGCGATGCCGGCGGCCAGCAGCCCCGCGGCCAGCCCGGCTATTGGCAGATTCAGCCAGGGGCTGATGCCGAACTTGGTGAACAGCAGGCCGTTCACATAGGCACCGATGCCGAAGAAGCTGATGAAACCGAGCAACAGCAGCCCGCTGAGTCCGCCGGCGATGGCCCAGGCCACGCCGACCATGGCATAGATCGTGGTGAGCACCAGAATCTGGATCATGTAGTTGGACTCGATGAACAGCGTCGATGCCGCCGCCGCGGCAATGACCAGCAGGCAGCAGGTCAGCTGGAAGTTCAGCCAGTCGGAGAGAAAACCGCCACGGGGTGTCACGGTCGTTGCGCTCATCAGCTCAGCCTGCCTCTGAACAGTCCGCGTGGCAGCACCAGCAGCACCACGACGAAGATCGCCAGGCTCACCGCCTGCCGCCAGGAGGCACCGAACAGGTAGCCGCCGACGCTTTCCGCGACCCCGATGATCAGGCCGCCGATCAGGGCGCCAGCGAAATTGCCCATGGTGCCGAGGACCACGATGACAAAGGCCGGCAGCAGGAACAGGTCGATGCCGAAGGTCGGGTTGACAAAGAAGATCGGTGAGATCAGCGCCCCCGCCAGTGCCGCCAGTCCGGCACCGATGCCGAAGGTGGCCAGATTGGCCTTGGCCACGTCGATACCCATCAGCGGCGCGGCCTGCGGATTCTGTGCCGCCGCCCGGATCGCCATGCCGAGCCGGCTTTTCTTGAGAAAGGCCCAAAGGCTCATGGCAATGGTGATGGCTACCCCGAAAGCGATCATTCGGGTATAGGTGAGTGTCAGCGGTCCGATATCCACCGTTTCCCGGGCCCAGGATAGGCGCACTACCTGGTTGTTGGGTCCCCAGATCAGCTGCATCAAGCCGATCAGCATGGTCGACAGGCCGATCAGGATCAGGATCTGATTGATCTGGGGATGGCCCAGCGCCGGCTGAATCACCATGCGTTGTGCGATACCGCCCAGCAGGAACACCAGTGCCATGATGAAGGGCGCGGCCAGATAGGGATTGACCCCGAGGGCGAATGCGGACACCGCGAGATACATGCCCAGGGTCACGAACTCCCCGTGAGAGAAGTTCACCACTTTCATGACGCCGTAGATCAGGGTCAGACCGATGGCCACCAGGGCGTAGATCCCCCCCTGCATCAAGCCCAGCGCCAGCACCTGTATCAGAATATCCCACTGCACGGCGTGCCCTCGCTAGTGGTCTTCAACAAAACCAATCCCCTTCCCCCGCCAGAGGAGAGGGGGTTGGCGGATTCCGGATGACTCCGGTCTTCAGCGGGATAGCCAGTCCGGGATCGGCCAGGTCACATCGGCGACCTTGAGGGTATCCGGCCACACCACCTGGGCCTGACCATCGCGCACCTGGGCCCCGACCAGCTGGGCGTGGCGCATGAATCCGGTATCGTCGAAACGGACTCGTTCATACATGAACATCGGTACGCCTTCGGTGATATCGAGATTGGCGAAGGCGTCCCGCAGGGTCTCGCCATCGGTGGAACCGGCCTGCTCCAGGGCGGCCCGCAGGACATGCACGCCGGCATAGGTGGTATTGGCATTGCCCAGCATGTCTACCCCGGTGCGCTGCTTGAAGCGCTCGTTGATCTCGGCCGCGCCGGGACGCTGGATCTGCGGGAACCAGTCATTCACTACCAGCAGGCCATCGGCCAGTGCCCCGAGGTTGTTCCAGGTGACCGGGTTGGAATAGCCGCCGCCGACACCGACCCAGCCCAGCTTGGGCCAGAAGCGCAGCTCGCGCAGTTGCTGGAACAGCAAGGTGATCGAAGAGGGTTCGCCGGCGGCAAACACCACGTCGGGAGCGTCGCTGCGCAGTTGGAGGATGATCTCCTCGAACGAGGTCGGATTGGTCGGGAACACGTTGTCGCGGATGATATCGATGCCGAACCCCGGGATATGGTTGGTGAATTCGGTCGCCACCACGTTCCCGAAGAAATTGTTTTCACGCACCAGGCAGCAGGTTTCGACCGGGGTACCCGCCATGCTGGCGAAATCGGTCACCATCTCGCCCGAATTGATGGCGAACTGCGAGAAATGCGGCACCGTCTTGAACACGTAGCGCAAACCGCGCTGGGTGATCTCGTCAGCCAGGGCATTGGGGACCAGAAAGGGAACTCCGGCACGTTCGGCAATCACCGTGGCCGAGATCGTCGCACCCGAGGAATAGGCGCCGACGATGGCTGCTACACCCCCGCTGAGCATGCGCTGGGTTTCCGTGTTGGCTTCGTCCACGGTGGAGGAGTTGCCGAACAGCGCCTGGATCCGGGCACCACCCATGGACTGGATACCGCCACTCTGGTTGATTTCCTCGACCGCCATTTCGACAGCGTCTCTATGCAGTCCCCCGGCTTCGGCGAAGCTGCCGGTCAGCGGTAGCAGAAAGCCGATCGGGATGGTGGTGGCGGATTGGGCGAGAGCGCTGCGCATCCAGGCGGGTACCGACGAGACCGCGGCGGCTGCTGCACTGGTCTGCAAGATGGAGCGGCGTGAAAAACCCGACTTCTTGGACATGATGAACTCCCCGGTCGTTGTACAGGTTTTACTTAGGCATGTTTTGTTCCAAATAATACGACTCTGGCGGGCATTTTGTACGCACCCCCCGTCCGGGCGGACAAAATAATTGTATACAAGAAGATGACTGGTAATCGCTGGCATGCCATCCGGGGCGGATGCGAAGCTTGACATTCATACTTGAGGGCATAGGGCTGAGAGCATGTTGCAAACCCTGATTCGGAATGTATCGATAATGGCGCCCGACGCCGGGGAACGCGGGTTGGTCGAGGCCGATATCCTGATCGTCGGCGAGCGGATCGCGCAGCTGGGAAACAACCTTGCGCTTTTACCGTGCGTGCGCACCATCGAGGGGCGCGGTTTGCTTGCCGTTCCCGGATTGATCAATGCCCATGTCCATTCTCCCGGTAACCTGATGCGGGGTTGTCTGAATGGTCTGCCACTGGAAATCTTCATGCTTTACGAGGTGCCACCGCTGGCCAGTGCGCGAGATGCTCAGCGGATCGCCTATCTGAGGACGGCATTGGGCGCCATCGAGATGCTCAAGCTCGGCATTACTTCGGTCTTCGATGATGCCTATTTCGCGCCGATCTGTATCCCCGAGGCGATCGACTCCGTGCTGTCTGCCTACCGTGACAGCGGGATGCGGGCAACCGTGGCGCTTGATCAACCGACCCTGGTCGAGTACGAGAAACACCCGTATCTGGCGGAGCTGCTGCCGGCAGCGCTGCGCCGCCGGCTGGACGAGGCTCCCCGCCAGAGCATGGCGGAGTTGCAGCAGCTCTATCGGCATCTGATTTCGACCTGGCACGGGCAGGGGGAGGGGCGTTTGTCGGCAGCCGTCTCCTGTTCAGCGCCACAACGGGTCTCGATTCCCTATCTGCAATGGCTGTCGGAGACGGCCCGCAGCCACGATATACCGTTCGCTTGCCACATTCTGGAGAGCCGGACCCAGCGCGTGTTCGGCGAACTCAAGTATGGCAAAAGCCTGGTTGAGTATGTCGATGAACTCGGGGTTCTTGACGAATGGATGCAAGTGATCCACGCGATCTGGGTCGATGGTTCGGACATCGATCGTCTGGCCCTTTCAGGGTGCACGGTAGCGCATAATCCGATCTGCAATCTGCGTCTGGGCAGCGGCGTGATGCCCTGGCAGGCGCTACGCGCGGCTGGCGTGCCGATCTGTCTGGGAACCGACGAAGCCTGCGTGGATGACACCCATAATCTCTGGCTAGTGGCGAAGATCGCCGGCATGATCCATTCCCTATCGGATCCGGATTACCAGTGCTGGCCCGGGGCGGGCGATATTCTGGATGCACTCTGGGCGGGCGGCGCGAGGGCCTTGCGCCGGACCGACTCCATAGGTCGGATCGAGGTCGGCATGCAGGCCGACCTCACCCTGCTCGATCTGAACTCGGATGCCTTTACCCCGCTCAACGATGTTCGCCGCCAGTTGGTCTACTGCGAGACCGGCGCTTCGGTACGGCAGGTCTTCGTTGCTGGTCGCCAGGTGGTCGAAGACGGTCGCCTCACGACCCTGGACGAGGTCGCGATCAAGCAGGAAATCCACGAACTCGAGCCGCTGATGCGCGCAAGCATGCGGGATCTGGAGCGGGAAGTCGCGGTGCTGGAACCCCACTACCGTGCCATGTATGAGCGTGCCATGCGGCACGAAGTCGGAATGAATCGACGACTGGTCTGATTCCGGGTTCAACGGGCGTGCCAGTAGCGCCGCGCCTGTTCCCGGTACAGTTGGGCTTCCGGGGAGCTGTCCGCGGTCAGATCGAAGCGGATCGCCCCGCTGTCGGCGGTATCCAGCAGGACGGCGCCGGTGGCCGAGTACAGGCTCACGGTCTCCGGACGGGGATAACCCCAGCGGTTACCCTGCCCGGTGGCGAACAGCACATAGCGCGGCCGGGTCAGTTCCAGCAGCTCCGGCAGCGGCAGCGGACGACGGCCCTGGTGTGGGGCCAGCAGGATCTCGATGGGGGCATGCTCGGCCAGACCCGGCAGCAGATTTCTCAGCCCGGCGGCTTCCAGGTCGCCGGCCAGCAGCAGGCGCCGGCCACCGGCCTCGACCAGCAGCACGCAGGAGTGATCGCCGTCACCTGGATTGGGTCCGGCGGGCGGGTGCAGGAACCGGAACTCGACCCCGTCCCATCGCCAGTGTTCGCCGGCCACGCAGGCACGGGCGCCGCGTATCGGCACGGCGGTCGGCGAAGCGGTCAGGATGCGTTCCACCGGCAGTGCCTCCAGTAGCGAGCGCACTCCGCCACTGTGCTGGCCATCGGCATGGCTGATCACCACCGCGTCGAGGCGCCGGACCCCGGCCTGGTGCAGCAACGGCAACAAGGCGCTGCGCCCGCCGTCCAGATTTGGCCCCAGCCAAGGTCCGGTATCGTAGACCAGCACGTGGTTCGCGGTCTGTACCACGCTGGCCAATCCGGAGCCGACATCGAGCAGGGTGAAGCGGGCACTGCCCGAGGGTGGCGCGTCGCCGGTTGGTAACAGCAGAGGCAAGCACAAGACCAGACCCAGCCAGCGCCCCGGCAGACCGCGCGGGCCGAGCAGCAGCAGCACGCCCGGCAGCGCCAGCAACAGCGCCCAGAGCGCCGGGGCCGGCAGGTACAGCCGGGCGCCGGGCAGGTTGCTCAGCCGCCACAGAATGCGCCACAGAAAATCCAGCGTGGCCGCCGCCAGCTGCAACAGGCCGGCCGCCAGCGCCTCGCTGAACGGCATGCACAGCACGGCCAGCAGGGTGGGTGGGACCACCAGGGCGCTGGCCCAGGGGATGGCGATCAGATTGGCCAGCGGCGACAGCGGGGTCAGGGACTGGAACAGACTCAGGGTGATGGGCGCCAGCGCCACCAGAATCACCAGTTGCAGTCGCACCCATTGGGACAGCTCCACCGGCCGGGGGTAACGGCCGGTCAGGGCATACAGCAGGGCCGCCACCGCGCCGAAGGACAGCCAGAAACCGGCGGCCAGCGGAGCCCCGGGGTCCAGGATCAGCACCGCCAGCAGGGCGGCCGCCAGTATCCGACTAGGCGCGGCCGGCCGCTGGCAAAGCAGGGCGATCAGTGCCACCGCCAGCATCACCAAGGCGCGCTGGGTCGGCAAGGACAGTCCGGCCAGCAGGGCATAAGCGGTGGCTAC
>CAYMHN010000061.1:0-1930 GCA_964390235.1 uncultured Candidatus Competibacteraceae bacterium | reverse complement strand
GCCGCCTTGGGAGCCGGCCAGCGCAAGGCCATGCCCGGCAGCAGTACCCAGAGTCTGCGTGCCAGCCAGAATGCCAGCCCGGCCACCAGGCCGATATGCAGCCCGGAGATGGCCATCAGGTGACCGGTGCCGGTGCGCTGGAACAACGTCCACTGATCGGCGCTGATGCCCTGCCGGTCGCCCACCGCCAGGGCGGTGAGCACGCCCCGGTAGCGATTGCCGGCCAGCAGTTCGTCGATGCGCCCGGCGATATGCTGGCGTAGACGGCCTAGCGGGTAGCGTTCGGCTTCCTTCAGCAGAATCGGTGGCGGATGCTCGCGGACATAACCGGTGGCCGTGATGCCCTTGATGAACAGCCAGCGTTCGTAATCGAAGCCGCCGGGATTCAGGAAACCCTGCGGCCGGCGCAGCCGCACCGTCAGCTGCCAACGATCCCCGACCGTCAATCGGGGCGGCGTTTCGGCATACCAGTTCAGCCGCAGCCGCCCGCCCAAGGCCAGAGCTTCATCCCCGGAGCGGATGTCCTCGGGGATCAGCTCGAAGCGGGTGCGGCGCGGACCGGGCTCGGGGATGGAGGCGATCCAGCCGGTGATCGTCAGATCGATCCGCTCCAACTCGACCGGCAGTCCGGGTCGCGGCAAGGCCCAGGCCAAGCCCCACAGCAGGCCCAGAACGAACCAGCCGGGCGCACGCAAGCGGTGCCAGCGCAGCATCAGGATGATGACCAGCGGCAGGGTACTCAGCCACCAGGGCGATGGCGAACTGGTCTGCTGGTGGAACAGCAGCAGACCTCCCAGAAACGCTAGTGCCGTAAGCCGCATCGCCTTGCCTGGCCCTCCCTGCGAATGGTCCTCGCGCCCGCCGATTCCGGTGGCTTGCGCTACATCCGGCTTTACCCTAATGTGGTGTGATTACCACGGTCGAACCCCGTGTAACCATCATGCCGAAACGCTATTTCAAGCGCATCATGCCGGATCATGGCAAATTGCGCAGCTACAAGAGCCTGCAAATGCTGGGGCCGCGTTTGCATGACCCCAATCTGTGGCATTTGAACCGCCGTTCGGTGGCCGGCGGTCTGGGCCTGGGGATCGCCGTGGCCTTCATCCCGATGCCGATGCAGATGCTGCTCTCGGCTGCCCTCAGTCTGTGGCTGCGGGTCAATCTCCCGTTGGCGGTGATCGCGGTATGGATCACCAATCCCTTCACCATGCCGGCGATCTTCTATTTTACCTACAAGGTCGGTAGCTGGATGCTGAGCAGCTGGCCGTTGGCGGGCCTGTCCGATTCCTTCGAGCTGTCCGACAGCTGGTTGCTGCGCGGTCTGGGCAGCTACGGCGGCGCCTTGCTGCTCGGATCGTTCACCGTCGGCATCCTGGCCGGCGCGATGACCTATGTCGTGATCCGCTTGACCTGGCGTTTGCATATCGTCAGCCTGCTGAAGCGCAAGCGCAGCCGGGCGCGCACCGGCCGGACCGGGGACCAGCGGACTTAAGCCTGGCGCTGCAGGCGACCATCGCGCAGCAGCCAGCGGCTATCCATGCGGGCCGCCAGTTCCTGATCATGGGTGACGACCACCAGACAAGTGGCGTGCTCGCGGTTGATTTCCAGCATCAGCTCGAACACCTGCTCGGCATTGTAGCGGTCCAAATTGCCGGTCGGTTCATCGGCCAGCACGCAAGCCGGTCGGGTGATCAGTGCCCGGGCAACGGCCGCGCGCTGGCGTTCCCCGCCGGACAGTTCTCCCGGCTTGTGGCCCAGGCGTTGTCCCAGACCCACCCGCTCCAGCATGGCGGTAGCCTGCTCGGCGGCCCGGGCAGTGGGCAGACCACGGATCAGCAACGGCATGGCGACGTTCTCCAGCGCGGAAAACTCGGGCAGGAGGTGATGAAACTGAAAGATAAATCCAATTTTGGCATTCCTAAAAGCGGCC
>CAYMHN010000060.1:0-11048 GCA_964390235.1 uncultured Candidatus Competibacteraceae bacterium | reverse complement strand
GGCCGTGTCTCAGTCCCAGTGTGGCTGATCATCCTCTCAGACCAGCTACCGATCGTCGCCTTGGTAGGCCGTTACCCCACCAACCAGCTAATCGGACGCAAGCCCATCCCCGAGCGCGAGGCCCCGAAAGGTCCCCCGCTTTCCTCCACGGAGCGTATGCGGTATTAATCCGGATTTCTCCGGGCTATCCCCCACTCCAGGGCAGGTTCTCACGCGTTACTCACCCGTCCGCCACTCGCCAGCACCCCGAAGGGCCTGCTGCCGTTCGACTTGCATGTGTTAAGCATGCCGCCAGCGTTCAATCTGAGCCAGGATCAAACTCTTCACTTCAATACTTCCAACCTACTTCAATACCTCGAAAAGCTCGTCCCGACCACTTCAGTCAGGTACTCGCCCTCACTACCAGCCGCAGCAAGCACCCGCTCAAACGTCCTGACTTCTCTCGAATTGTTAAAGAGCATCGACAAAGATTGGGAATTATAATCTCAATCTTTGCGTAACGCAAGTCCTCGCGTATGGAAATCGGCCATCCCCTGGCAACGGAGGCGCATTATATCCCTCCCCGCAATGACGTCAAGCCCCTTTTGTGAAGGTTTCATGACAGGCGGTTCAGGGTGGTGGCTGGCGCTGCCTCAGCATGCCCTTGAGCAGATCCAGCTGGGCACGGCCACGTGCCTGGCGCTCCTCTTGCGGCACGGGTCGGTCGGTACCTTCCCAGGCAAGTTCCTCCGCCGGCAGTTCCTGCAGGAACCGGCTGGGGTCACACTCGCGCCACTCGCCATGGCGCTGGCGACGCTTTGCCAGCGTCAGAACCAGCGTACGCTGGGCCCGGGTAATGCCAACGTAGGCCAGTCGCCGCTCCTCCTCCAGACCGGCTTCATGCAGGCTGTTGCGATGGGGCAGCAGTTCCTCTTCCATACCCACCAGGAAGACATGCGGGAACTCCAAACCCTTGGCGGTATGCAGGGTCAGCAGACTGACGGCATCGGTCTGCTGCTGCTCGGCATTGCGCTCCAGAGTATCATACAGGGTCAGCCGCGCCACCCGCGCCGCCAGATCAAACCCCTCCTCGTCGCTGCCGAGCTGTTCCAGCCAGTCCAGTAACTCGTCCACATTGCGCTGACGCCGTTCGGCGGAACGCGGATCCTTGCTGTCGGCTTTGAGCCATTCGGCATAGCGGATGTCCCGCATCAGCTGCTGCACGACCGCCACCGCATCATCGCGTTCAGTCTGTTCCACCAGGCAGGCAAGCCAATCGGCAAATCCCCGCAGGCGCTGCCAGGCACGTTCACCCAGCTGCTGCCCCAGGCCCAGTTCGGTACAGGCATGAAGCAGACTGCTGTCACGTCGTCGAGCATAATCAGCCAATCTTTCGAGTGTGCCGGGCCCGATCTCCCGCCGTGGGGTGTTGATGATGCGCAGAAACGCGGCATCGTCATCCGGATTGATCAGCAGCCGCAGATAGGCCAGGATATCCTTGATTTCAGCATGCTCGAAAAACGAGTTGCCGCCGCTGAGCCGGTAAGGAATCCGGTGAACCCGCAAGCGCTGCTCGAACAGCCGTGCCTGGTGGTTACCGCGGTACAGAATGGCATAGTCGCCATAGCCGGCGGCGTGGCGGAAACGGTGCTGAATCAGTTCGGCGACCACCCGATCGGCTTCGTGATCCGCGCTATTGCAGACGATGACGCGGATCGGCTCGCCCGGACCCAGCTCGCTCCATAACCGCTTCTCGAACAGGCGCGTATTGCGGGTGATCAGATGATTGGCAACCCGCAAGATACGCTGGACCGAACGGTAGTTCTGTTCCAGCTTGACGATGCGAATCCGGGGGAAGTCTTCGATCAGCAAGCGCAAGTTCCGGGGCTGGGCACCGCGCCAGGCATAGATCGACTGATCATCGTCCCCGACCACGGTCAGGGCACCCCGGATACCGACCAGGGCCTTGACCAGCTGGTACTGGCAGATATTGGTGTCCTGATACTCGTCGATCAGCAGATAGCCGATGCGTTGTTGCCACTGTTCCAGCACATCGGGATGCTGCCGAAACAACTGCAAGGGCAGTAGAATCAGGTCATCGAAATCGACCGCGTTATAGGCCTTGAGTTGGCGGTTATAATTGGCATAGATTCGGGCAGTCATCCTTTGCTGCTCGTCGGTGGCTGCGGCCAGAACTTCATCCGGGGTAAGCACGGCGCTCTTCCAGTTCGAGATCTGCCATTGCACCTGTTCCGCGGGCAACAAGCGGTCTTCCTCGTCGAGCAGCTCCCGGATCAGTTGCAGACCGTCGCGCGCGTCGAAAATCGACAGCCCCGGCTTGTAGGCCAGTACCCGGTGCTCACGCCGGATGATGGTCAACCCCAGCGTGTGGAAAGTCGAGATGGTCAGCGCCTTGGCTTCCTTGCCCTGCAGGAGTCTTGCAACCCGCTGTTTCATCTCGCGGGCCGCCTTGTTGGTAAAGGTCACCGCAACGATACGTCCGGGAGACAGCCCGCAGACCCGGATCAGATGGACGATCTTGTGCGTGATCACCCCGGTCTTGCCACTACCGGCGCCGGCCAGGACCAGCAGCGGTCCGTCGACATGGCGAACCGCTACCTGCTGTTGCGGATTGAGCTGCATCGGGACGGGTTTTTGTCCGGGTGAAATACTCGGGAAACGAGCGAACACTAACATGAATTCAATGAAACGCAACGTACTCCTGCTGGCACTATGTCAGGCGCTGCTGACCACCTCGATTTCGCTGCAGATCAGCGTGGCCGCCCTGGTTGGTCAGGCCATGGCGGGCGCTGCACTGGCAACCATTCCGCTGGGCCTGCTGTTTCTCGGCAATATGCTGACTACTTTTCCAGCCTCCTTTTACATGCGCCGCTTCGGTCGCCGGGTGGGTTTCATGACCGGCGCGGTACTGGGAATCGCCGGTGCCGCGCTGGCTACACATGCCGTCCTCAACGGCAGCTTCACGCTGTTCTGTCTGGGCAGTCTGGTGCTGGGCAGTTTCAACGGCTTCGGGCAGTTCTACCGGTTCGCGGCCGCTGACGCAGCCACCAGCGACTACCGCGGCCGGGCGATTTCCTATGTGCTGGCGGGGGGAGTGCTGGCTGCTTTTCTGGGACCCAATCTGGCCACCCTGACCCGCCACGGTCTGGGGGTGCCCTTCGCCGGCAGCTATGCCGCGCTGATCGGGGTGATGCTCCTGGCCCTGAGTATCGCCGCCCTGCTGACCATACCGCGTCCCGGCATCAACGAACAGCAGGGCGCCAGCCGGCCACTGGGCGAGATTGCCCGCCAACCGGCCTATCTGGTCGCGGTATTGGGAGCGCTGATCGGCTATGGGGTGATGAATCTGGTGATGACCGCCACGCCACTGGCCATGGATGGTCACCGGCATCCATTCGAGGCTACCGCCTTCGTGATCCAGTGGCATGTGTTCGCGATGTTCGCGCCCTCGTTCTTCACCGGTCACCTGATCCGCTGGCTCGGCGTGCTCAACGTGATGCTGCTCGGCGGGCTGATCCTGCTCGGCTGCGTGGTGATCAATCTGGCCGGGGTCGGCGTGGGGCATTTCACCGCCGCTCTGGTACTGCTTGGCCTGGGCTGGAATTTCCTTTATATCGGCGGCACCACGCTGCTGACCGAAACCTATCAGCCGGCGGAAAAGGCCAAGGCCCAGGCGCTGAACGATTTTCTGGTGTTCACCATGGTAGCCTGCACCGCGTTCGGTGCCGGCACCGTCCACGGCTTTCTGGGCTGGTCGGGGCTGAATCTCGGCGTGCTGCCGCTGATCGTGCTGACCCTGGCCGCGACCCTGTGGTTGCGCGTCCGGGCGGTGCCGGTACCGGCTCAGGTTTGAGCCGGCGGGTTGTCGAGATTCGCCATTTTTTTGCCCATGCCCTCCAGCACCCGCAGGATCTCGATCGGTACCGGGAACACGACGGTCGAGCTGTTGGTGACCGAGATGTCGTTCAGGGTCTGCAGATAGCGCAGCTGCATCGCCTCGGGCTGCTGGGCAATGATCCTGGCGGCCTCCAGCAGCTTCTGGGCCGCTTCCTCCTCGCCCAGGGCATTGATAACCTTGGCGCGCCGCTCGCGTTCGGCCTCGGCCTGGCGGGCGATGGCCCGCACCATGCTTTCGTCGATATCGACATGCTTGATCTCGACATTGGCCACCTTGATGCCCCAGGCATCGGTCTGGGCATCGAGGATTTTCTGGATGTCATCGTTGAGCTTTTCGCGCTCCGCCAGCATCTCGTCCAGCTCATGCTGGCCGAGCACCGAGCGCAAGGTGGTCTGGGCCAGCTGGCTGGTGGCCTCGATATAGTTCTCGACCTGGATCACGGCCCGTTCCGGATCGACCACCCGGAAGTACAGCACCGCATTGACCTTGACCGAGACATTGTCGCGCGAGATCACATCCTGGCTGGGCACGTCCATCACCAGGGTGCGCAGATCGATGCGCACGAACTGCTGGACGATGGGGATGATGATGATCAGGCCCGGACCCTTGACCTTCTGGAAACGACCCAGCAAGAACACCACACCACGCTCGTATTCTCGCAGTATCTTGACCGCCGAGGCGATCAACGCGAACAGTAGCGCCAATGCCACGAGCAATGCTTGCGTCATCATTTATTCTTCCTCCGCTTCAACGATTAGCGTCAAGCCATCACGTTCGACGACTCGAACCTTGGTGCCCTTGACCAGAGGCCGTTTGCTGCGTGCCCGCCAGGTCTCGCCATGCACCCGAACCCGTCCCTCGTTCTCGAAATCGTCCACCACCACCGCCACCTCGCTGGCCAAGGCCCGATCCCCGGTCACCGACTGCCGCCGGTAGTTGCGCATCACCAGCGTACCCAGACCGATGATGATCACCGCGTTGGCGACAGCGAAACCGGCGATCAGGCCCACGGGAATATCATAGCCCATGCCCTGATCATCCCAGAGAATGATGGAGCCGGCGACGAAGGCCACCAGACCGCCCAGACCGAGTATCCCGAAACTGGGCATGAAAACCTCGGCGATCATGAAAGCGATACCCAGCAGGATCAGCGCCAGTCCGGCATAGTTGATCGGCAGTACTTGGAACGCGAACAGGGCCAGCAGCAAGCAGATGCCACCCAGTACGCCTGGCACCAGCGCGCCGGGATTGGAGAACTCGAAGAACAAGCCGTAAATACCCAGCAGCATCAGGATATAGGCGATCTGCGGGTGGGTGATGATGGCCAGCAGCTGATTGCGCCAGTCCGGCTCCACGGTCTCGATCGCCGGCTGATCCAGTGCCAGCGTCATGGGTTCGCCAACGACCTCGACGGTGCGGCCATGAGCCTGGGCCAGAAGATCGGGAATGTCCTTGGCGACGATGTCGATGACCCCGAGGTCCAGTGCGTCGCGGGCGCTCAGGCTGGCCGCTTCGGTGACCGACTGCTCGGCCCATTCGGCATTGCGTCCGCGCAGCTGCGCGAGCGAGCGGATATAGGCCTTGGCGTCGTTGATCAGCTTGCGTTCCATGGCCGTGCCGCCCGATGCCGGGCGCCGGGCCGGCTCGCGGGGTTGCGCCTCGTCCGCCGCGGTAGCCTCGTCTTCGTCGGCGCTGGCCTGCTGATCATCGGCCCGGGGGTCATCGTCGGGTTCCGAATCCCTGTCTTCCCGCGAGCCACCGATATCAGGCAGGCCGCCGCCACCGATCTGGACCGGTGTTGCGGCGCCCAGATTGGTCGCCGGCGCCATGGCCGCAATGTGGCTGGCATAGAGAATATAGGTGCCGGCGCTGGCCGCGCGCGCCCCATCGGGCGCCACATAACTGGCTACCGGTATCGGCGAGGCCAGAATGGCGGTGATGATATCCCGCATCGACCCGTCCAGCCCGCCTGGCGTATTCAGTTTCAGCACCACCAGTTCGGCATCGCGCTGCTTGGCCGTCTCCAGGCCGCGGATCACGAAATCCTTGCTGGCCGGCCCGATCACGCCCTCCAGTTCCAGCACCAGCACATTGGCGGCCTGCACCTGAAGCGCCAGCAGCCAACCCAGAATCAACAGCGTCGCCTGTCGCATCGCTTTATCTAACATCTTGAAGACGGTTTCGTTAATTAGGGACAGCCAAAGCGCGAAATAGTGCTGCGAACCGCTCTCGCTCCGCCGCTTCAAGGAGCGGGCAATACCATGACCTGATCGCCCAGTGCGCACTGACGGACCGCATTGGCGACCGCCTGCACCGCCGCGGGGCGGGTGAAGCTCTTGCGCCAGGCCAGCGCCACGGAACGCCGCGGGATGGGTTCGGCGAAGGGACGGATGCTGACCATGTCCTGATCGCGCCCATAACCATCGACCGAGGTCTGGGGCAGCACCGTCACTCCCATGCCGGAAGCCACCATCAGGCGGATGGTTTCCAGTGAACTGCCCTCCAGGGTCTTCTGGATATTGTCCGTGGTCGGGCTGGTACGGTTGCACTCCGGACAGACCCGCAGCACCTGGTCGCGGAAACAGTGGCCAGGGCCGAGCAGCAGCAGATCCTCGCGCGCCAGCAGCGGCGCCTCGATCCGCTCGACGGTTTCCAGCGGATGCCCCTTGGGCATCAGCACCACAAAGGGTTCCTCGTACAAGGCCTCGCTGAGGATACCGGGCAGGGCGAAAGGCAGCGAGATCAGGATCACGTCCAGTTCGCCCTGTTTGAGCCGGTCGCTCAGAATCGCGGTGTAATTCTCCTCGATCTGCAAGGGCATCTGCGGAGCATTGCGACGCAGCAGCGGAATCAGCCGCGGCAACAGATAGGGGCCTATGGTGTAGATCACGCCAATACGCAACACCCCGATCAATTCATTTTGACCATGGGCGGCCAACCGTGGGATCACGGCAGCTTCCTCCAGCACCCGCTGAGCCTGCTCGACGATGCGCTGGCCGATGGCGGTGACGCTGACCTCGCCGGTGGCGCGCTCGAACAAAGTCACGCCCAGCTCGTCCTCCAGCTTGCGCACCGCCACGCTGAGGGTCGGCTGGCTGACGAAACAGGCCTCGGCAGCACGGCCAAAATGGCGTTCGCGGGCGACGGCAACAATGTAACGCAGTTCGGTCAGGGTCATCGTCAGCCGATGTTAGCAGTCCAGCGAAGCCGGCGTAAGCGGATTGTGCTGTCGGTGGACAGCAACGGGCTTTGCGTGTAGCTTTAATTCGCTGAAATCCCTGGTTCACAGTCATCATGTTAAGCCGATACCGTCATACCATCGCCCGATAACAGCGAGCATGATTCGCGCTTGGAGCCGGAGCCGTTGACGATCATCATGGCAGACCGTATTCCCGAGGAGAGTTCATGGCTTACCAACACATCAAGTTGCCCGAAGCGGGGGAAAAGATCACCGTTCAGGACGGCAAGCTGCAGGTGCCGGACCACCCCATCATCGGCTATGTGGAAGGTGACGGAATCGGCCCCGACATCACCCGCGCCTGCCTGCGAGTCTGGGACGCGGCTATCGACAAGGCCTACGGTGGCCAGCGCAAGATCCAGTGGTGCGAGCTGTACATGGGCGAGAAGGCCGCCAGCATCTACGACGGCGATTACTTCCCGGCCGAGACCCTGGAGGCCATCAAGGAACTGTTCGTGGCCATCAAGGGACCGCTGACCACCCCGGTGGGTGGCGGTTTCCGCTCGCTCAACGTGGCCCTGCGCCAGGAACTGGATCTCTATGCCTGCGTGCGCCCGGTACGCTACTACGACGGCGTGCCCTCGCCGCTGCGCGAGCCGGAGAAGGTCGATGTGGTGATCTTCCGCGAGAACACCGAGGACGTCTACGCCGGCCTGGAATACCGCAGCGGCGACGAGGACAACAAGAAGCTGGCCAAATTTCTGCGCGAGGAAATGGGCGCCAGGTTCTTCGAGGACGCCGGCCTGGGCATCAAGCCGATCAGCCCGTTCGGCAGCAAACGCCTGGTACGCAAGGCGATCCAGTACGCGATCGACAACAACCGCGAGAGCGTCACCCTGGTGCACAAGGGCAACATCATGAAGTTCACCGAGGGGGCGTTCCGCAACTGGGGCTACGAACTGGCCAAGGAGGAATTCGGCGAATTCACCATCACCGAGGAGGAACTCTACAGCCAGTACGGTGGCAAGCGCCCCGAGGGCAGAATCGTGATCAAGGACCGGATCGCCGACATCATCTTCCAGCTGCTGCAGCTGCGTCCGGAAGAATTCGAGGTGCTGGCGACCATGAACCTGAACGGCGATTACCTGTCGGACGCCGCCGCCGCCGAAGTGGGTGGCATCGGCATCGCGCCTGGCGCGAACATGGCCGACCATGTGGCGGTATTCGAAGCCACCCACGGCACCGCGCCCAAGTACGCCGATCTGGACAAGGTCAATCCCTCCTCGCTGCTGTTGTCCGGCGTGATGATGCTCGAATACATGGGCTGGACCGAGGCGGCCGACCTGATCAACGCCGCCTTCCCGCTGGTGATCGCCGACAAGACCGTAACCTATGACTTCGCTCGCTTGATGGAAGGTGCTACCGAGGTCAAGACCAGCGAATTCGGTGATTGCCTGATCGCCAAGATCGAGACCGGCAAGAACCTGATGAAGATCGAGCGCGAGCGGCGCAAGGCGGCCGAGGAGCAGAAAGCCGTCCTGGAAGCCGAGCGGGTCGCCGACCCGACGGCCGCGATGCTGGCCTCGGGTCGCCGGCCGACCACCGCCGCCAGCATCATGACCAAGATCAAGGGCATACTGCCGGCCGACACCCTGGTTACCACCGCCATGCACGTGATGCGCGACTCGGGCATCGGCTCGATCATCGTGCAGATGGAAAATGGCGACTGGAGCATCCTGACCCGGCGCGATATCGTCAAGAAGATCATCGGCGCCAACAAGTCCCCGGCCCTGGTCAAGGCCGGCGCCATCTCCACCTCGCCGCTGATCACCGTCGGCCGCGACGAGTCGCTGCACAAGGTGGCGGAACTGCTGATGGAGCACAACATCCGCCGGGTAGTGGTGATGGACGAGGCCGGCGTTCCGGAGGGCATCGTGTCGGAGAACGGCCTGTTCCGCAACGTCGAGGAGTTCGGCTGGCAGGCGGAGGACTGAACGGGTCATGACCACGACATCCTCCACCCCCCGGGTCGGACTGTTCGTCACCTGTCTGGCCGATCTGTTCCGGCCGGCGGTCGGTTTCGCCGCGATCCGGCTGCTGGAGCAGACCGGTTGCCGGGTCGAGGTTCCGGCCGCCCAGACCTGCTGCGGCCAACCGGCCTACAATTCGGGCGACCGGCCGGATACCCGAGCCATCGCCCGCCAGGTCATCGAAGCCTTCGAGGACTATGATTATGTCGTGGCCCCGTCCGGCTCCTGCGCCGGCATGATCAAGCATCATTACCCCGGCCTGTTCGAAGATGACCCGACGCTGGCCGAACGGGCCGGGGCGCTGGCTGCCAAGACCTTCGAGCTGATCTCCTTTCTGACCGAGATACGCGGCCTGGAGCGGGTCGAGACCCGGCTGGACGCCACGGTCACCTATCACGACTCCTGCTCCGGCCTGCGCGAACTGGGCATCAAGCAGCAGCCGCGCAAGCTCCTGGCCACGGTCGCCGGCCTGGAGCTGAAGGAAATGGCCGACAGCGAGGTCTGCTGCGGTTTCGGCGGCACTTTCTGCATCAAGTATCCGGAAATCTCCAACCGCATGGTCAGCGACAAGACCGCCAATATCGAGGCCAGCGAGGCGCAGCTGCTACTGGCCGGCGATCTCGGCTGCCTGATGAACATGGCCGGCAAGCTCAAGCGCCAGGGATCCGGCATCCAGGCCCGCCATGTGGCCGAAGTCCTGGCCGGCCTGGACGGTACCCCGGCCATCGGCGAACCTCGGGAATAAACCCATGCAAACGACCAGCCCGACCTTCCCCGCCAACGCCCATCGGGCCATGCAGGATACCGTCCTGCAGGCCTCGCTGACCCGGATGCGGGCGGGTTTCCAGGACAAACGCGCCGCCGCCGCCGCCAAGCTGCCGGAATTCGAACAGCTGCGCGACCAGGCCCGCGACCTCAAGAACCATGTGCTGGAAAACCTGGACTTCTACCTGGAGACCTTCGAAGCCAAGGTGCGTGAACATGGCGGACAGGTGCACTGGGCGCGGGACGCCGACGAAGCCCGGCGGATCATCCTCGATATCTGTCGCACGGTGGACGCCAGGACCGTCACCAAGGGCAAGTCGATGATCAGCGAGGAGATCGGTCTCAACGAGCACCTGGAGGCCAACGGGCTGATACCGGTCGAGACCGATCTGGGCGAGTACATCATTCAGCTACGCCACGAACACCCCAGCCACATCATCGCCCCGGCCATCCACCTGAACCGCGAGCAGATAGCCGATGCCTTCCACGCCAACCACGGCCAGTACGGGCTGACCCGACGCCTGAGCGAACCGCGCGAACTGCTCAACGAGGCTCGCCAGGTGCTGCGCGACAAGTTCCTGGCCGCCGATGTCGGCATCACCGGCGCCAATTTCTGCGTGGCCGAGACCGGCTCCACGGTAATCGTCACCAACGAGGGCAATGGCGACCTGACCCAGTTGCTGCCACGGGTACACATCGCCCTGACCAGCATCGAGAAAGTCGTCCCGACCCTGGAGGACGTGACCCTGCTGCTGCGGATACTGGCCCGTTCGGCTACCGGCCAGGAGACCTCGGTCTACACCACGTTCTCGTCCGGGCCGCGCCGCCCGGAGGACCCGGACGGCCCCGAGCAGTTCCACGTGGTATTGCTGGACAACGGCCGCTCCGACATGCTGGGCGGCGAAATGCAGGACATGCTGCGCTGCATCCGCTGCGGGGCCTGTATGAACCACTGCCCGGTGTACGGGGCGGTCGGCGGCCACGCCTATGGCTGGGTCTATCCCGGACCCATGGGCGCCGTGCTGACCCCGCAGTTCATCGGTATCGAACAGGCTCGGCATCTGCCCAATGCCTCGACCTTCTGCGGTCGCTGCGAGGCGGTCTGCCCGGTGCGTATCCCGCTGCCCAAGCTGATGCGCCACTGGCGCGAGCGCGAGTTCGAGCGCCACCTGACTCC
>CAYMHN010000059.1:0-11053 GCA_964390235.1 uncultured Candidatus Competibacteraceae bacterium | reverse complement strand
CTCCCCCCCCCCGCGCACCTGCAGGCCTTGAGCAACGTAGCCACTTAGCGCAAGGCGCGGTCTGTGCGCTAACGCACAGACGTTGGTCCTCATTTGCGCAATTCTATGAAGAAGGATAAAGCGATGATTGCCGAGCTTGATGGTGATCACCCAGCAATCCAGGGAAGGTAATTCTTATTCTGGTGCGTATCATCAGCGGCCGTAAGCCGCCTTGACTACCGATCACCTTCACTGGAGTACTCAACATGAACAAAGGCATTTCGGTTGCACTGTTGGTCGTCGGGATCTTGTTATTTATCTGGGGCGTCAGCGTCTCGGAGTCGGTTAGTTCCGATGTGTCGCGATTGTTCACCGGTTCACCGACCGACAAGGCCATCTGGCTGCTGATCGGCGGCATCGCCGTGGCCATTGTCGGCCTGTTCGGTGTGCTGCGCGGTGGAAGGTAAGAAAGCGGGCCTTGGCCGGTCGCCGTTACCGGCTCCTGGCTTTGCCCAGACGCTTGGCGTTCGCAACCGCGCGTCGGCGTAGTGGCGCGATGCCCGCGTTCAGAACACTTATCGCGGCGCTTTGGACTTGCTGCGTGGAGGAAGCGAGCGATGATGGCCGACCACCGAACCAAGGACTCCACCACGAGCGCATCAACGACAGCGTCAGCGCTTGATTGGCACGCAACATCCGCCAAGCCATGGCGTTCCAGGATTCCCCGAACGCAGCGACTTTCTCCGCGCTCATGCGCTGAAACTCGCGCCGATCCCGGGCGGTAGGGTTGGCGCCGGAGGTGGCCATCCGGGCCACCCGATGCGCGACGACCTGTGGAACCGCAAGTGCAAGCTCCGCGGTCTGAGTGGCCATGCGTTTGGTGCTTTGGCGGGTAGAGGTTGTCATTGTGTTGTCTCCGAAGAAAGAGCTAAAGGGCGACCCTCACGCGGTGTGCGGCGTATCGCATCGCGCGAGATCAGGGCGGGAATAAATTCATCAACAAAGTTTAACCTCTCGATCAGGCACAGTCGGTACGACGGCGCACATAGGCGCACGCCATCGCCGTGACAGGGCTTGATTCTCGGTAGCGAGCAATAGCGCGAAATCCTCTGCGGGCAACGGGCGACTGAACAGGAAACCCTGCCCCGCGTCGCATTGCCGAGTCCGGAGAAACGCGAGCTGCTCTGGCGTCTCCACACCCTCGGCAATAACCCGCTGTTCGAGATTCTCCCCCATTCCGATCACTGTGCTGACGATGGATGCGTCGTCCGCATCGGTGACGATGTCGCGCACGAAAGACCCGTCGATCTTCAGGGTGCCGATCGGAAAGCGCTTCAGGTGAGTCAGGCTCGAATAGCCCGTACCGAAGTCATCGATGGCCAGCCGCACCCCCATGGCCTTCAGTGTTTCCAGTGTCGACGCCAACGGCGTGGCGTCTTGCATGAGGATGCTTTCGGTCACCTCAAGTACGATATAGTGCGGCGCCAGGTTGGTCTCCTTCAGGATCAGGGCAAGGCTCTCGGGAAACCGCTTGTTCCGGAATTCCAACGCCGAGACATTGACCGCCACGGGCACGGCACACAGGCCCGAATCGAGCCAGTCCCGTACCTGCCGGCAGGCTTCGCGCAGCACCCACTGACCGATCGGCGCGATCAAACCGCACTCTTCCGCGATCGGAATGAACTGCCCCGGGTAGACGAGTCCAAGCTCCGGGTCCTGCCAGCGGATAAACGCCTCGGCTCCAGTCATCGCTCCCGAGGCAAGCTCGATCTGCGGCTGGTAATACAACAGAAACTCGCCCTGCTTCAGGGCACGGCGCAGACGGCTTTCGCTCAACAACCGGCGAATCGCGCAGTCGTTCATCTCGGCGCTGAAGAACTCGTAGTTGTTGCGGCCACGAGTCTTGGCGTGGATCAGCGCGGTATCGGCGTTCCTGATCAGGGCGTCCACGGTATCGCCGTCATCCGGATAGGTGCTGATACCCATGCTCAAGGTGACATGCAGTTCGTGCCCACCGATGAGGTGCGGCTCGGCGAGCGCGGCGCACAACTTCTCGGCTACCCGGACCGCATCCCGCGGCTGCTCGATTTCGGCCAGCAGAATCACGAACTCGTCACCGCCCTGGCGGCAGACCGTGTCCGAGGTACGCACACACCTCGCCAGGCGTTCCGCTACCGACTGCAGCAGTTGATCGCCGATCACATGCCCCAGCGAGTCGTTGAAGTACTTGAAATTATCCAGATCCAGGAACAACAATCCGACTTGCTTGCGGTGCCGGTGAGCCAGCCCGATCGCCCGGGAGAGGCGCTCCGTCAGCAACAGCCGATTGGGCAACCCGGTAAGAAAATCGTGCTGGGCCAGATGGGCCATCTGCTCCGTCATGGTCCGCGATTGGCTGCCGTCATGGAAGACGATCACCGCGCCGCTAACCCGGCCATCGCGGTCGTGGATGGGCGCGGCGGAATCCTCGATCATGGACTCGACCCCATCGCGCCGGACCAGCACACAATTCATGGCCAGCCCCACGGTTCTGTCCTCCTCGATGGCGCGCTGCGCCGGATTCGCGGCGGTTTCGCGTGTCGTGGCGTCAATGATGTTGAACACCTCGGCCAGCGGCCGGCCCGATGCGTCCTCATGCGACCAGCCGGTCATCGCCTCCGCCACCGGATTCAGATAGGTCACGTTGCCTGGCAGGTCGGTGGTCAACACGGCGTCGCCGATGGAGTCGAGCGTGACTCGGGCGCGTTCCTGTTCCTCGAACAAGGCCTCTTCCGCCGCTCGCAACACCCGGTCGGTCGCCTTGCGGTCGGTGACGTAACGCAGGGCCCGGGGCAACCAGCAGGCGTCTGCATCGCCCGCCGCGTTGAGGGCCATGATCAGGGCATGCGGCGCAGCCTCGGAGACTCGATCGAACGCCTCGCGGCTCGGGCCGTCGGAAAGAGTCGGGTCGAGCAAAACCACCTCGATATCTCCCCTCCTCAGCCGGTCCAGTGCATCGGCGAGTCGTGTCACCCATTCGATACGGATGCCCCCCGCAGGGCCGTCTAGCGCTTCCAGGATCAGCTCGGCCTCGGCGGGATCATCCTTGACGAGCAGCACAGTGGTCGTGGTATCGGTCATGACATGGGCGTTCGTGTGGTTATTCTTCATCGAATCCCCTGAAAAAAAAAACTACCCTACTCGCATCATCGGGCAGCTTCCGTGCGATAGCGCACAGACGCTTACCCTCGTGCTTGCGTAGCGTTACCGACTGAAACCGGCGATAACCGCCGGGTCGGGAGATCTGACAATGACCTTGGGAACCATTCTGCTGATTCTGTTGGTACTACTGCTGATCGGCGCGATTCCAAGCTGGCCTCACAGCCGGTCATGGGGTTACGGACCCAGCGGAGTGCTGGGGGTTGTGTTGTTGGTGGTCGTCATCCTGCTGCTGCTGGGCCGGATCTAGCGGGCCGATCGGGGCCGGCTGGCTGCGCAAGCACGGCTTTCATTTCCGGCGAAGCGCCGATTCCAGCTCCTTGGTTGCGGTGATGTCGACCAAGGTGATCACGACCCCGTCGATCATATTGTCCAGCCTGCGATAGGGGATGATGCGCACCGTGAACCACCGATCGTCGTTGGTGAGGATCTGCTTCTCCGAAGTCGCCAGGGTACGCAAGGTCTCAAGCGCGTCTTCGTGCAGGGCCGGATATTGCAGACTGGTGGTCAGGTCACTGAGCGGGCGACCCAGGTCGCTTTCGCGCAGATTGATGATCTTGGCTGCCAGATCGGTATAGCGTCTGACGTTCAGGTTCTGGTCCAGGAAGAGAATTGCGATCTCGATGCTGTTGAGCAAATTCTTCATGTCGCTCTGGGCAAGCGCGAGATCGTCGAGCTTGGTCTGCAGCTCGTTATTGATGGTTTGCAGCTCCTCGTTCATGGACTGCATTTCTTCCTTCGAGGTCGTCAGCTCCTCGTTGGTGGACTGCAGCTCCTCATTGGCGGATTGCAACTCCTCATTGGTGGACTGCAACTCTTCCCTGGACGCGCGCGCCTCCTCGCGCAAGGTCACGATTTTATCTTGATACTGTTGCAGTTCGGCCGCATGAGACGCTGCCAGCGAGCCTTGCGCCTTGCGCCGGCCCCGGCCGGTCATAGCCAGCGCGATATCGCGGAACACGATCATCGTCATGCCTTGCAGGGCGGCGGGTTCGTGGAGCGCCTGTACCGTGACATCGACGAGTTGCACGCCCCCACCGAGCAGCGGTACCCGCAGACCGTGCAGCTGCAGCGGTTGATTCCGCGCGGCGGCGTGTTTCAGGGCATCGACCAGCGGTGCGCGCAGACCTTCGCGCACCATGGCGTGAAAATTCCAGTTGGCCTTGCCGGCTGCCGGCTCCAGGTACTTCCCGGTACGCCCGCTGATGTAGACGATGTCACCGTCGCTGTTGACCACGACGGCGGCAGGCGCATACACCTGTAACAAGACCTCGTCGGCCGCTGTTTGCAGGTTGTCTGTTGCTTGGGTGGAAACGTCGGGAGGCGACACGGGGTGCTCCTTGGTTGTCCTGGACAGCGGGGGAAACGACTTCAGCAAAAAGTCGGGGCCGCCAATGGAGACATTGTCCTGACGCAGATAGAGCCGCAGCTTCGACTGGATGGGCGCGAACAGGTGATTGAATCGCCCGACCGTCTCCGAACTCCCCAGCAACAGCACGCCGCCAGGGCGCAGGCTGTAATGAAACAGGGGCAGCAGCCTGCGCTGCAGCAGCGGATCGAAGTAGATCAGCAGGTTGCGGCAGGCCAGCAGGTCGAGCTTGGTGAAGGGAGGATCGAGCACCACGTCGTGCTGCGCAAACAGGATCTTGTCGCGAATGCTTTCGTTGATCTGATAATGCGTTTCCCGGGTACTGAAGAAGTGGGCCAGTCGGTCCTCGGACACGCTGGCGCCGATCGACAGGGGATACTTGCCACGGCGCGCCGTCGCAATGGCGTCCGGACTCAGGTCCGAGGCGAAGATCTGCAAGGTGAATGGATGCGGTTGTGGCAGTCGTCGGACCACCTCCCTGAACACCATGGCCAGTGAATAGGCCTCCTCGCCGGTCGAGCATCCGACAACCCAGGCGCGCAGCTTCGGCTCCGTCGTTCGCCGCGCCAGCAGCGCCGGCAAGGCGACTTCCGCCAGATACTCCCAGACCGCGGGATCACGAAAGAAGCTGGTCACTCCGATCAGCAACTCCTTGAACAGCAGTTCGATCTCCTGCGCATTGTGCTCCAGGAAATCCGCATAAAGCGCCAGCGAGGCGATACCGTGGATGGTCATGCGCCGCCCGATGCGCCGATGCAGGGTGCTGGGTTTGTAGAGCGAGAAGTCATGCCGGGTTCGTTGCCGCAACAGCCTGACGATCCGCCACAGGGCCGTTGATGCCGATGCGGGCCGAGCCTCCTCCTCGACGACGATACCCGGGTCCGGTACCTGGGCAACGTAAGCCAGGATGCGCGCTGGCAACTCCGCGGGCGGCGCGACGATGTCGGCGCAGTTCGCGGCGATGGCGCTCTTGGGCATCGAATCGAACTGTGCCGAGTCGGGCTGCTGCACCACGGTCAGTCCGCCCACGGCCTTGATCGCCTGCAAGCCCAGCGTGCCGTCCGAACCCATACCGGAAAGAACCACCGCGATGGCGCGTTCACCCCGCGCGCTGGCCAGCGATGAGAACAGGACGTTGATCGGCAGTCGCATGCCCCTCGGTTCGGCGGGTCTTGCCAGCTTCAGCGTGCAGTTGTCCACGCTGAGTTCCGCGTTCGGCGGGATCACATACACGCAGTCGGGCTCGATGCGCATGTCTTGCGCGGCCTCGCGCACCGGCATGGCGGTGATCCGCTGCAGCAACTCCGGCAACAGCGCCTTCTGCGTGGGATCGAGATGTTGCACCACGATATAGGCCATGCCGCTGTTCAGCGGTGTCCGCCCCAGGAACTGCTCCAAGGCCACCAGGCCTCCCGCCGAGGCACCGATGCCCACGATGCGCGTCGCAGTCGCCGAGTTGGGCGGACGATTATCGACCATCGAGTAGACCATGGGATAGAAGCCTTCGGCCAGCGGTGATCGGTCTGGCCGTGAGACCGAGGAGACCCGTCCAGTCCCCGGCGATCGGTTCTATTCGGAAACCACCATCAGTATGGCCTCGCCGCCGGGGGAGACGCATGCGACCATCCGCAACAGGCGCGAGCCGCTGTCGCCGGCTCGCACCTGGCAGGATGCGTTCGAACCTCCGTCGCGCAGCTTCTTCAGCAGCCCGGCAAGCATGGGTCGGCTTTCGGTCGCCAGGAAACCGTCGATAGGTAGGCCACTGATTTCGTCCAGTCCGACGCCGAGCAATCCGGCACCGGCTTGGTTACCTTCCATGATACGGCCCTCGGGATCAACGACGAAATATCCGACTGGCGCGAAATCGAACAGAGCCTTGTAGCGAGCCAGTTCGTCGACGAACTCGCGCTCATTGGCTTCGAGCTGCCCGTGCTGCAAATCCAGCTCCACCTGATGCGCCTGCAATTCATGCAGCAGCTTTAGCGCGTCACCGGCGCTGGCGGGATCGCTGGCCAAGCGGTAAAGGAGCGTCAGGGTATCCGCACCGAGCGTCCAGCCATTGGTAGGCGGAGCGGTGCCTTGCTTGAGCCGGTGCTCGGCATCGACGCGCAATTGCGCGTGTTTTCGATGCTCAGTGGTGGAATCGGGCAGGGTGGGATTGGGCATTCCGCCTCCGGTCAGATCGTGGATTCACGACTCAATACTAACCCCGAACTTGCGCCAAGGCGAATCTTGGTATCGGTTTCATGGGATTATCCCGTTACTCGAACCTTTCATTCAGGATCAATACCGCTGCACGATGCCGTTTCCGACCAGTACCCGTTCGCCGACTCGCAAGCCGGGATCGGCGCTCTGCGTCAGCGTTTGATAGGAGCCGTCCTGCATGCGGACGGTGATCTGGTAAGCATCTTCGTTCTGCTGGTAGCGGTTTTCCAACTCGTGGCCGAGGTAGGCGCCACCCGCCGCGCCGATGACCGTCGCCGCTATGTTGCCCCGTCCCGACCCCACCTGGTTACCGGCCACACCCCCGATCAAGGCGCCGGCAACGGTGCCCATGCCGATGCCGGTACCGGCAATACCGCTGTTGTCTTGCGGCACCAGTTCAATCGATTGCACCACGCCGTAGCCCGAGTAGGCATTGCCGAGCTTGGAGCTCTGGTAATCGGGCGTGGATCCGTAAGCGGGCGTCGTATTGAAGGGATTGGAGGGGTCGTTCATGCCCGCACACCCGCCGAGCGTCAGGGCACTCATCAACCCCAGCACGGTTCCGACTTTATTCATGGTTCTCATGGCAAATCTCCTGCATACGTAGAACAAGGTTGCGGGCTGGCGAACCCAGCCTCGCAGGGAGACGAGTGGTTTCACATCCGCCTCTGGATGGTCATCACATTACCGACACTCCGTACCCTTATTCAGGCCGCGCGTGTTTCAATTGCGCACCCCGATACGATTGTCGACCGTCATGGCGATAATGCTCTACACGCGCAATTCCGTCTGTGCGGTGGCGCTCGTAGTGCGGGTGCCGCGTCGGTCGTGGTGGTGTAGTTCGCGGTTCATTTCAGTCAGGCGATGGGTCCATTTCGCAGCTCGTTTCGATGACGATTACTGTGCGCTACCGAACAGACAATCCACGGATTTCGCTCCAAGCTTTGAAAAGTTCATCCAGGAACTGTCGTTCGCCCTTGGTTCGCAGCCGACATCGGGATTGACTACCGCATGGGATTGACTACCGCATCTCCGCTTACCGGGTTTCCTGACATCAATAGGGACCACATGTTGCCCACCGCGCATGCCCCCACCGCCAATCGTCTGCTGGCGGCCTTGCCGAGCAAGGACAGGCAGCGTTTTCTGACCGACTGCGAGACGGTCGAATTGGGGTTTGCCGAAGTCCTGGCCGAACCTGGTGAGTGCATTCGCCACGCCTACTTTCCCACGCAAAGCTTCATTTCCCTGATCACGCTGATCGATGATGGCCGCGCCAGCCTGGAAGTGCGCTTGGTCGGCGATGAGGGCATGCTCGGGATCCCCCTCATCCTCGGGGTGGATGTTGCGCCGCTACGCGCCGTGGTGCAGGGTTCAGGTCCGGCGCTACGCATGGACGCCGCAAAGTTTCGCAGCGCACTCGATCAAAGCCCCGCACTGCAACGCCTGCTGGAGCACTACCTACATGTGGTGCTGGGTCAACTGGCGCAGAACGCAGCCTGCACCCGCTTCCATGTAGTGCAGGCGCGCCTTGCTCGCTGGCTGTTAATGACGCGGGATCGGGCGCACGCGGATAAGTTTCATGTCACCCACGAGTTCCTGGCCTTCATGCTGGGCGTGCGCCGCGTCGGCATCACCAAGGCGGCCTCTGTGCTGCAACAACGCCACTTGATCAGCTATAAACGCGGGAACATCATCATTCTCGACCCCGCCGGCCTGGAAGCCGTTTCCTGCAGCTGTTACGCGGCTGACAAAGCGACCTATGCCCGGATGATGGGGTAGCCGCGCTTCAACCCTCCAGCCGCACCCGGCGGAGGTTGTAATCGCCACCATGATTGACCAGCACGAAGCCCTGGAAGCCCTGGCGCAGGCTGCGGTCGCGCCCCTGCAGCACCCGCCGGCCATCCACCCGCACCTGCATTAATCCATCCTCGTCACGGCTCCAGTTCAGGGTATGGAAGCGGCCGTCTTCCAGGTTGAGCGGGCCCTCGCTGCTGGCGATCACCGCGCCCCCATCGGCGGTCAGTCGTACCAGACTGAGCCCGGGCTGCGAACCAGCGTTGTAGACCAGACGATATCCCGCACCAGGGCGGTCACCCTGGAACAGGCCCAGTTCCACACTGCCCGGACGCTGGTGAGAGGCCAGTACCAGCTCCAGCTCGAAGGCGTTGCCGACCGGTGCGCGGACGGCGATCCGGGCTGGTTCGGCGAACCCGACCTCCGGTGCCGGCGCCGCTTCCGGACCCAACCCACCGGCCTGCTCGAGAATCATTTGCAGCACCGCAAGACCGATCTCCTCAGGCCGACCCGGGCGGGCAGCCGGTGCCGCGGGCTCGGTCACACGCGGCTGTGCCACGCTGGTGCGCAACCCATTGTCATCGACTTCGAAGCGCCCACTGAGCACGGTCCAGGGCGGATTGCGGCGGAAATCGCCATCGCTGAAATCGTCGTCCAGGGCGATCCGCGTGGCCGGCAAGGGCGCTGGTTGCCCCGGAACCAGGGTGCCCGGAGTCCGCTCCTCCTGCTGCAAGCGGGCCAGCAATGCCGCCGTTGGCTGACCGTTCCGAGGCAACCCCAGCGCGCTCTGGTAGTCGCGGATCGCATTACGAGTGCGGGTTCCCATCACGCCATCCACCGGACCGGCGTTGTAACCAAGTCGGTTGAGTTCGCGCTGGACTCCGGCCACCAGTTCCCGGTTCGACAGGGTCTGAAAGGAAGGCTGTTGCGCCGCAATAGCCGGTGGAGTCGTAACAAGCGGAGGTGACGTCGCGGTCGGCTGCCAGGCCCGCGCCGCCTGCTGGGCCTCGGCGATCTGCTGCGCGGTCATCCGCGTGGCCACCGCGTCACGGGCGGCGGCGGCGTGGCGGTGACCACCGGCGACGGCCAGGTTATACCATTTGTGTGCCTCCACGTAATTTTGCAGCGTCCCGGTACCGGCCTCGTACATGCGTCCCAGCATGTACTGGGCATCGGCGTCGCCGCTGGCGGCAAGGCTGTCGAACATCTGCAAGGCTTGGCGATAATTCTGGCGCTCGTAAGCGCGCATGGCGTCGGCGTAGTCGGCGCTGGCCACGCTGATGGAAGCGAATAGCAGAAGGGTGAACATGATTCCCCTGTTGATCACGGTCAAGTCTCCAGAATTAAAAGTTGACATTTTGACTCACCCGCGGCCGGTATGGTTCGCCGCGCAGCGAGCATCCCATCGGGGCCCGTACGACCAAGACGATGAGGCGACGTTGTTCGACCAGGGCGGCATCCTGTGGCTTGACAAGGTCGAAACGCAAGCCATACTCTCGATTCGGTGCAAAACAGCCACAATGGCAATGTTTGCACATCCCCGCGCAACCATGCCAACCACCCAGCGCGCATGAGGAGAAGAGTTTGAAGCTCGCCACATATCAATGGGGCGGTCGCCGTCATGTCGGTCGGCTGAGCGCCGACGGCAAGGATATCGTACCGCTCGCCGTCCCCGAACCGGGTTCGGGCATGCTAGTCCTGCTGGAGGCCCTGGTCCGCGGCGATTCCCTGCCCCCGCAAGCCGGAGCCTCCCTGCCCCTGAGCGCGGTCGAACTGGAGGCGCCCATACCCCTACCGCGACGCAACATCTTCTGCGCCGGGGTGAATTATCGCGCCCATGCCCGCGAGTTCGACACCGCCGCCGCGCTGCCCGAGCACCCCATCATCTTTTCCAAGGTGCCGGACTGCGTGATCGGTCCGGGGGCGCCGATCCGCCTGCCGACGGTCTCGCAGGCCATAGATTACGAGGCCGAACTCGCGGTCATCATCGGCCGGCCCGGCGTGGCCATCTCCGCCGCGCGGGCCATGGACCATGTCTGGGGCTACACCATCATCAACGACGTTACCGCCCGCGACTTGCAGCAGCGCCACCGCCAGTGGCTGATCGGCAAGTCGCTGGACAGCTTCGCGCCCATGGGGCCGTGGCTGGTCAGCGCCGACGAGTTGGACGCCACCGACACCCGGGTGCGTTGCTGGGTCAACGAGGAGCTGCGCCAGGACGCCCGTACCAGCGACCTGATCTTCGGCATCCCCGAGCTGATCGCGGCGATCTCGGGCGGCATCACCCTGCTGCCGGGCGATATCATCGCCACCGGCACCCCGGCCGGCGTGGGCATGGGCTTCGATCCGCCGAAATACCTCAAGCATGGCGACGTGGTACGGATCGAGATCGACGGCATCGGCGTGCTCGAAAACCCGGTTCACTGAGGCAAGCGCCATGGCCAATGTACTGTTCACCAATGTACGCATCTTCGACGGCTCCGGCGCTCAGCCCTATGCGGGCGAGGT
>CAYMHN010000058.1:0-11079 GCA_964390235.1 uncultured Candidatus Competibacteraceae bacterium | reverse complement strand
TACGCCTCGGCGCTTGCCGAAGGCGTGGCCGAGGGATCGCGATCCGGCTCGGGATGGGGTTCGGAGCCCACCGTCGCGGGTCTGATCACCCGAATTTCCGGTTCGGCCCAGACATCCAGACCGCTCTCGCCGCTGGTCTCCTCGTCGGTGACAAGCTGCGGCTCGTTTTCGGGCACCCGTGCCTGCGCCCGGCGTCGCCGTTCGGCCAGGCGCTCGCGAATCTGCTTGCGCATGCCCCAAAGGTAAATCAGCACCAACAGGATCAGCCCGATGCCTAGCAGAAGTATCCGCAACTCATCCACTACTCGCCTCCTCGCTTGCGTCTGATCTCTATACTGCCGCCAAGCGTACCGCCTCGTCCACATCCACCGAAACCAGCCGTGATACACCAGGCTCGTGCATGGTTACACCGGCCAGATGCTGGGCGATCTCCATGGTCGCTTTGTTATGGGTGACGATAACGAACTGGATCCGCTCGGACAGTTCCTGTACCAGTCGACCGAAGCGGCCTACATTGGCGTCGTCCAGCGGGGCATCGACTTCGTCCAGCATGCAGAACGGCGCCGGATTCAACTGGAAGATGGCAAACACCAGCGCCAGCGCGGTCAAGGCCTTTTCGCCACCGGACAATAGCTGGATATGACCGATGCGCTTCCCCGGTGGCCGCGCCATTATGGCGACGCCGGCATCCAGGGCATCATTCCCGACCAGGTCCAGGAAAGCCTGGCCACCACCGAACAGGCGCGGAAACAGGGTCTTGAGATTGGCATTGACCTGCTCGAAGGTCTCGCGGAACCGGCCCCGGGTCTCCCGGTCCATCCGGTCCATGGCGGATTCCAAGGTGGTCAGCGCCTCGCACAAATCGTCATGCTGTCGATCCAGATAGGTCTTGCGCTCGTTCAGACTGGCGTACTCCTCGATAGCTGCCAGATTGATCGGCCCCAGCCGGCGAATACCCTCGTCCAGCTGTTCCAATTCGAACTCCAGATCCACCGGATCGAGAGCCTCGGGCAATTCGGCCAGTACGCTGGACGGTTCGGTATCCAGTTCGGCCAGCTGTTCGAGCAGGGTCGCACGCTTGACACCGATTTCGCCGGCACTCAGGCGCAGCGCCTCCAGTTGCTCGCGCAGCTCGCTCAACTGCCGGTCGAGCTGGCGCCGCCGCTGCTCCCTTTCCCGCATGGTGGTCTCCACCTCGGCGTGCTCGCGACGCACTGCCGCCAATCGCTGGTCGCTGTCCAGCTGCTGTGCGAGCAACTGGTCCAGCTGTTGGCGCAGCTGCGGCACGGGATCATCGGACAGTCCGGCGGCCATCACCCGACGTTGCTCGGCAAGCCGGTCAATCTGTACCTCCAGCCTGGCTAGTGCCTGCTGCAATGCCGACCGCTCGCCCCGCGACTGCTCCAGTCGCAGCGCTTCCCGCTGCTGCTCGGCCCTGGCCCGGTCGACGTTGGCCCGCACTTCGGCCCAGCGAGTCCGCAAGGACTCGCGACATGCCTCGAGCTCGTCTCTCGTGGCGGCATTCCGCGCGCAGTCCTCCAATGCCTGTTGCAGTTGCTCACGAGCCATCCGCAGGGCCTCGGCATCGCTTGCCGACTGCTGATGCAACTCTTGGAGTTCGGCACACAGCCGTTGCCGGCGTTCATGGCGCTCGCGTTCAGCGCGTTGCAAGCCCTGGAACTGCTCCTGAGCGCGTATCTGTTCACCCTGGACGCGAATAATCGTATCCCCCGTCCTCTGCTGTTCGACCTTCAGATCGGCCAGTTCAGCATCCATCTGCTGTAGCTGCCGGGTATGTTTTTCTAGTATAGCGCTGTCCATGCTCAGCTGCTCTTCCAGCTCACGGATCGCCCGCTCGCGGGCCAATATCCCCTGTTCCGGATCACGTGGCCGGTACCAGCGCAGCCAGTGGCGTCCCAACCAGAAACCATCCGCGGTAATCAGCGACTGCCCTGGCCGCAGTTGCCGCCGCCGCCGCAGCGCATCGGCAGGATCCGTCGCCGTGTCAATGGCGGCCAGCAAGGGCATCAGCGGGCCCGCGGCCTCGACCCGTCCGGCCAGGGTTGAACCGGGGTGTGCCGACGGCTCCGCTGATTTTCCCGTCTCCAGCAAACACCAGTTACCCACGGGTCGATCCCGCAGGGCCTGCTCGGTGAGTTCGATTTCGCTGACGCAACGGGCCTCCAACCAGTCCACGAGCACGGTTTCCACGGCGGTTTCCCAGCCCGGTGCCACTTGCAGATGTTCAGCCAGCCGTGGCGCGTGGTCCAGGGCATGACGCTGCAACCAGTCCACGGCATCGTGCGCTTGGCCGGCCTGCTGCAAGGTCCGCAAGGAGGCCAGTTGGCCCCGCATGACCTGCACCCCGGCCTGTCGAGCCTGCCGGTCCTGTTCGCAGTCCTCGCGCCGCCCGGCCAGCGCCGCGAGCTGCTCCGCGAGTTGTTGGCCCCTGGCCCGCTCCTCGGTCAGCTGTTGGTCCAGCAGCAGAAGTCCGACCCGACGCTGTTCGAGCTCCATGGCACTGGACTCGGACTGGATACCGTCCAGCTCCGCTTGCAACCGTTCCGACTGTCGCGTAATGGCCGTGGTCTGCCGTTCCAGCTGCTCGATACGGATGCGTTCGACCTCAGCCTGGCGCAGCGACACGGCAGTCTGTTGATTGAACCTGTCCCACTCCTCCCGAGCCTGCTGCAAGGCGCTCTCGACCTGCTGCTGTTGTTCCAGCAGCGCTTCCATGCGGACCGCGACCTCGCTGCCACGCTGCTGTAACTCCCGGACGGCGTCGTCCAGCGACAGCAGGCGCTCGCGATCCGCCACCAGCTGTTCCTGAACCTGGTTCATCTCGACTGCCAAGCGCTCATCCTCGTGCTGCTGACGCTGGCGCAGCTGCCGACTGTGCTCGATACTCTGCTCCAGCCGGCTGATCTCGGCACCCAGCCGATAATGCGCCGTCTGCACCTGTTCCAGCGCAGCGGCCGCGCCCGCGAGTCGCTCCCGGTCCCGCTCCAGCTGCTGCTCACCGCTGTACCGCTCGGCCTGCAGCCGTTCGAATGCGGTCTGCTCGACCGCTATGGTCTGCTGCCGCTGGTGCAACTGCTGATCCAGGATCTGCCATCGCAGCGCCAGCAGCTGCCCCTTGACGACACGTTCCCTGGCCCGGTGGTCACGATACTTCTCGGCACTGCGCGCTTGCCGTTGCAAATGCCTGAGCTGACGCGCCAGCTCCTCGCGCAGATCGGCGAGCCGCTCCAGGTTATCGCGGGTATGGCGGATACGGTTCTCGGTCTCGCGGCGGCGTTCCTTGTATCGGGAAATGCCCGCCGCTTCTTCCAGAAACACCCGTAGCTCCTCCGGCCGTGCCTCTATGACCCGGGAGATGGTGCCCTGTTCGATGATGGCATAGCTGCGTGGCCCCAGACCAGTGCCCAGAAAGATGTCGGTGATGTCGCGGCGCCGGCACCGGCTGCCATTGAGGAAATAGACCGACTGTCCACCGCGACTGACCACCCGTTTGATGGCAATTTCGGCGTAGCGGGCCCAGGCCCCGCCGAGTTTCCCTCCACTGTTGTCGAACAGCAGCTCGATGGATGCCTGACTGATCGGCTTGCGGACCGCCGAGCCGTTGAAGATGACATCCTCCATGGACTCACCGCGCAATTGCCTGGCCGCGCTTTCCCCCATCACCCAGCGCACCGCGTCGATCAGATTGGATTTGCCGCAACCGTTGGGACCGACAATGGCCACCAGCCGATCCGGGACATGAAACACGGTCGGATCGACAAAGGATTTGAATCCCGCCAATTTGATTCGGGTCAGACGCATGGCATCATCGGACTTGCAGCAATGAATCCGTCGGTCGCGGCAACTATACCGACTGACCCGGCACCCGCCAACATGATCGCTTCATGCTAGCATGTTGTATCGATCCATCAGCTCGACCGCCAAACCCATGCGCACAAACCGGTTGCTATTGCCGTTGATCGCGGTGTTAACGATCTGTCTGGCATCGCCCGTGGCTTCAGCCCGAGATGGCCGCTTGAGCAACGCCGAACTGCATGAGGTCCAGGACACGCTGACCGTGCTGGGTTTCGATACCGGCGGTATCGATGGCCTCTTGGGTCCTGGTACGCGCGGCGCGATCCGTGACTTTCAGCGCCGCCACCGACTAGCCGTGACCGGCATCCCCGACGACAACACGCGAGCCGTACTTGGCCGGGAACTGCTCAAGGCCATCCAGACCGAACTCGACGCCCTGGGTTTCGATCCCGGTCCCGCCGATGGTCTCCGGGGAACGCGCACCACGCAGGCTGTACGCGCTTTTCAGCAGCAGCTCAATGCCGAAGGCAGCGGCCAGATCAACGCGAACCTGCTGCGCCAGCTGCGTCAGACCCGGGCCCAGCAGCAACAGCGCAATGAGCCGGCCGATATCCGCAGCCTGCAAGCCAGCCTGACCGTGCTGGGTTTCCAACCCGGCGGCGTGGATGGGCAACTCGGCCCCACCACCCGGGCCGCCATCCGGGCCTTTCAGCAACAGCATGGCCTGGCCGCCGACGGTCAGGCCAATGCAGCACTGCTGGTCAGAGTCGAGGCGGAACGGGTGCGCTTTATCCAGCAGCGGCTCAAGGCCCTGGGCTTTGAGCCCGGCAGCATCGATGGCCAGCCGGGGGCCATGACCCGGGCCGCCATCCGAGCCTTTGAACAGCGCCAGGGCATCGATCCGACCGGCCAGCCCACGGCGGCCTTGGCCGCCCGCCTGGATGCGACTTTTCGCACCCAACAGCAATCGCCCGCGCTGAACGAGGCGCAAGTCAGGCAAACCCAGCAGTATCTCAAGGCGCTGGGCTTCGACCCCGGAACCGTCGATGGCCAATATGGCAGCCATACCCGGGAAGCCGTGCGCCGCTACCAGCGCAGCGTTGGCCTGCCGGAAACCGGTGAACCATCGGCGGCACTGCTCGCCCGTCTGGAGACGGCACAGCGCAGGCGTGACAGCGACGGCACCACCGAATCGGTCGAGGAGGATCCGATCAGCGAGATCCAAAGCCGTCTCAACAGCCTGGGTTACAATGCCGGCTCGGTGGACGGCCAGCGAGGCGCCCGCACCGAGGCCGCGATTCGCAGCTTCGAGCAGCATCTGGGCATGCCCGAGACCGGGCAACCATCCGCCCGGGTCTTGAACCTGTTGAGAACCACGCCGGTCGACCGGGCCCAAGCGCCGCCGGTACGCGGCCGGAGGCTGGCCAGCGGCAATACCGAAGTGCGCGGTACCTTGAACTTGCAGCGTGCTCACAATGGGGAACTACTGGGTTGTTCCATCAACGGTGTCCAACTTGATCGGGCCTGGTGCGACCCTTTCACCCACCACCGCTCCGGGACCGACAATTGCCGGGTGGTGATCCGGCCCAACAGCCAGGTACTGCTGGTCAAGTGCGGTTGAGCCGGGTACGCAAGCCGATCAGGGCGTCCAGTGTCTCATCGGGTCGCTCGCTGCACAGCATATGGCCGCAATTCAGGATCACCTCGTCAACCATCGGTATCCGGGTGCTCAACGCGCGCGCGGCGCGCGGCGGCGTCATCAGATCGGCACGACCGATCACCAGACGAGCCGGACAAGTCACCCGAGCGGCACTGTCCAGACCGTCCCGGTAGTCGTTGCAGGACAGCAAATCGCTATGCAGCACTCCCGTGGCGGACCGTTCCAGCAGACGACGGGCCTCGCCAGCCAGCCAGAGACCGGGTAGCCGATTGCCACCGAGAAGGGATTGTGGACTATGCCCCCAGGTGACGATCATCTCGATGGCTTCTGGCGAATTCTCGCGGGCCGCGGTCAGCAGCGGCTCGGCAACCGGCATCGGAAACCCGGCACCCAGCAGGGCCAGTCCTCGGACCCGATCCGGATATCGAGCGGCCAGTTCCAGCGCGATCAGGGCACCCATGCTGTGGCCCACGGCCACCACTTTTTCGATGCCGGCGGCGTCCAGCAGCCGCGCCAACCAGTCCGCACCGGCGGCTATGCTGCCCGGCGGTGCACCAGCGGAGCGCCCATGGCCGGGCAAATCGACCGCCAGCACATTGCAGCCGTGGAAAGCAAAGTAGCGGCTTTGCAGGATCCAAACCGAGTGATCCATACCGGCACCATGCACGAACAGCCAAGTCTCGCGCCCGGGTTCCAGGGTCCGAGTGCCCGTATAGACATAGCTTCGATGGTCGGCGACGGCCAGTTCCATGTTCCAATCCTCAGCCACGCTGGCTGCCGCGCAAGGCACGCTTGAGATCATCGATCAGGTCGTCGGGATCTTCCAGGCCAACCGACAGCCGTACCATCCCCTCGGCAATGCCGGCGGCTTGCAGATCCGCGGCACTCATGCGGTGATGGGTAGTACTGGCCGGGTGGATGACCAGGGATTTGGCATCGCCGACATTGGCCAGATGGGAAAACAACCTGAGGCCTTCAATGAAACGCCGCCCCGCTGCGCGGCCACCCTTGATATTGAAACTGAACACCGCCCCGCAACCGTGCGGCAGCAAGCGTCGGGCGCGTTCATGATCGGCATGTTCGGGCAGTTCCGGGTAACTGACCCATTCGACCGCCTCATGGCCATGCAGGAACGCCACCAAGCGGCGGGTATTGGCGATATGGCGTTGCATACGCAGCGGCAGGGTCTCGATACCCTGCAACAGATGAAACGCTGTGGTCGGACTCATGCAGGCGCCGAAATCACGCAGCCCTTCCTTGCGTGCCTTGAGCAGAAAGGCGGCTGGCCCGTACTCTTCGGTAAAATCCATGGCGTGGAATCCAGCATAGGGTTCGGTCAGTTCGGGGAAGCGACCGGAGGCATCCCAGTCGAACCGGCCCGAGTCGACCAGCAGTCCGCCGATGGCCACACCGTGACCACCGAGAAACTTGGTCGCCGAGTGCATGATCAGATCGATCCCATGCTCGAACGGCCGGCACAGATAAGGGGTGGTGAAGGTGGCGTCGATCAGCAGCGGCACCCCGTGATCATGAGCGACTGCCGCCACCGCCGGCAGATCCAGCACATCCAGCCCCGGATTGCCCAGCACTTCGCCGAACAGCAGCCGGGTTTCGGGTCGGATGGCAGCGGCGAAGGCCGCAGGGTCGCGAGGATCGACGAAGCTGGTGGTGATGCCGAAGCGTGGCAGGGTGTAACTGAGCAGATTGTGCGAACCGCCGTACAGCGCCCGCGAGGCGACGATGTGGCCGCCCGCTCCCATCAGCGTGGCGATGGCCAGATGCAGGGCCGCCTGGCCGCTGGCGGTGGCGATGGCACCTATGCCCCCTTCCAGGGCGGCGATGCGCTCTTCCAGCACCGCCACAGTGGGGTTGGAAATCCGCGAATACACATGGCCGGCCCGCTCGCCGTTGAACAGCGCCGCCGCATGATCGCTGTCCCGGAACACGTAGGAGGTGGTCTGGTAGATCGGCGTGGCCCGGGCACCGGTGGCCGGCTCGGGCACCTGGCCGGCATGCAGGCTGAGCGTGTCGAAACGAAACAGGGTGCTCATCGTCACTCCACGGCGGCGGTCACGCCATGGGACTATACACAGCCGGTCGAACCGGCGTCCAGCCCGATCAATGGATGATCAGCTGTCGATCCGCCACGTCAAAACGGATCGGACGTCTCTCGCGCAGATCCAGCACCACCCGGATTCGGTCGCTGTGGCGGCCGATCCTGACCCGCAGCACGTCGGGATGGTTGCTGGTCGGTGACAGAGCGGTGGCCAGTTCCGCGCCGATGATATCGATGACGGCGCGCGGCGGGTCGTCGAGCAACAGAGTCCGCACCCGCCCACCGAACGAGCCGTCGCCCAGTATCCGCAACAGCTCGTCGCCTTCCCCCGGATGGCTACCTTGAATCCGTAGCCGCGTGTCGATCAATACGATCGGCTCCGCCACTGGAGCAGGCACAGCCGGAGCCATTGCGGGAGTGGCTACCGAGGTCTGCTCGACCACAGATGCGAGCGGTTCATCCCGCGTAGGCCCCTCGACCAGGGGCAGGGGTTCGACTGCTTGCAGCTCGTCAAACAACCGAGCGGGTCGGACATCGGGGGGCGATTGGTGCGAACCGGGTACCTGTATCGATGTCTGTTGCAGAGCCGCAACCGGCCACCAGTCACCGGCGAACCACAGAAACGCGGCGCCGGCCGCGGCAAGAAGTACCAGCAGCAGGAGCGCCACGGGGCCGAAGCGGCGCGGTTGGCGGCGGGTACTTTCCCGCTCGTGCTCCAGTGCCTCGACCTCATCCGGCATGACCGAATCGGAGTCGCCGACAATATCGAGCCGGCCGACCGGGGAGGCTGCAAAACCCGTCCCCGACAACAGATCCGGATCGCTTTCATCATCCGACCGAGGCGTGGCATCGGCCTCCAACTTCACCACGGATTCGCCGGCCGTGATGGCCAGGCCGTCCTCGAACCAGTCGGCATCGACATCGGTCTGGCGCCAGGCCACAGCCTCCTCGACGGGTTCGGCATGTTCCGCCAGGGCTTCGTCAAGCCGCGCGGCGATTGAGGAAAAATCGCCGACTTCCAGGGCAAACGGTTCCGCCGGGTTCGGTATTGCATCCGCCAATGGCCGGGTAACGCCCGCTGTGCCGATGCCCAATAATCCGGCCTTGAGCCAGCGCGATAGCGCCGGTTCGGTCAGTCTGAACCTTGCCATGACTTTCGGTTCGGCCTGCCGTTGCTGGCAAAGCACGATGCCATGACCCTCGGCATCAAGATGAAAACCGATGATCAGGTCCGCTGGTTTGGCGAACTTACCCGGTTCGGCCGGCCGCCAGTCGGTAGCGACGATATCGACCGAGAAACGACGCAATGCGGTGGCTGACAAGTCTTCGCCCGACGATCCCGAACCCTGCGTGGCGCCGCTCATGATCCGCTCAGCAGTCCCTTAAACCAGAACCCGCTCGGCAATAGCCGGTCCGCAAGTACCTGATAGACTCCGGGGTCGGTCAGACGAGTCGCAAATTCTTGGATCGGGGGGCTGGCCCAATAAAGCGCGGCCACACCCAGGTACAGCACGGCAGTGCCGTAGGGATTGGCCAAGGTCCCCAGATTCAGGGCCGTACCGAAGGATCGCTTGACCCGCATGCCCATCAGATCGACGCTGTACAGTTCATCCAGCAGCAGATGGACCAGAAAGCCCATGGCGACGAAAGTCCCCGACGTCCAGGCCGTGACCGAGTCGGCGGCGAATACCTGATGCGCGATCAGCACGGTCATCAGGCCGGCGAACAGGGCTGCCGGTATTGAATGGATGACACCCCGGTGCCGGGTGTAGTGGGTGAACACGCTGAACACCCCATGCCGCACCAGATAGAAAGTCCCCACCCCCAGCAGCACCAGTTCGATCAGCGACAGTTGACCGGCAAACCGGAAAACCATCACGAAAGCGGCGATGGCCGACAGCAATTTGAAGGCGATGCGGATCGGAATCGAGCTATTGGAGTCGATGTCCGGCAGGATCCCGCCCGCCACGCCCAAGGCGAAATAACCCATGACGGCCTGCGGTCCGGTCTGGGCGACCATGGCCATGCCGGTGGCGATGATCCCGCTGACCAGCGCCGCGCCCATCATATGGGTATGGAAATCGGCCATGGTAGCTGGCTACAGTCGACTGATCCGTTGGTGCTGGGTCCGCAGCTGCTCCACGGCGGCACGGGCAGCGTCGATTCTCTCCCGTTCCTTGGCGACCACGGCGGCCGGAGCCTTGGCAAGAAAGCTTTGATTGCCCAACTTGGCCTCGCCCCGTGCCAGTTCCTTGTCCAGCCGGTCGATTTCCTTGTCCAGCCGGGCCAGTTCGGCTGCCTTGTCGATCAGACCTGCCATGGGAATCAGGATCCGCAGATCGCCGACCAGAGCGATGGCCGCTTCGGGTTCCCCGGCATCCGCCGCCAGCCAGGCCATGTTCTCCAACCGCCCCAGACGCTGGAGATAGTCACGGTTGCGTTCCAGGCGCAGGCGGTCATCGACCCCACCCTGATTAAGCAGCACCGGCAACGGCTTGCCGGGTGCCAGGTTCATCTCGGCGCGGATCCGACGTACCCCGAGCAGAAACGTCTTCAGCCAGGCGATCTCGGCTTCCGCGCGCTCGTCGATCAGGGCGTCCTCCGGTGCGGGAAAGGCTTGGGTCGATACACTGCCGCCCCGCACCCCGGCCAGCGGTGCCACCGCGCGGCGGACCGTCCGCTGCCAGATCTCCTCGGTCACGAAAGGCATGAAGGGATGGGTCAGGCGCAGCAGCGCTTCCAGCACCTGCACCAGGGTCTGGCGGGTACCGCGCTTGGCCGCCTCGCTGGCCTCGCCATTCAGCACCGGCTTGGACAGCTCCAGATACCAGTCGCAGTACTCATCCCAGGCGAACTCATAGATCGCCTGGGATGCCTGATCGAACCGGTAGCCCTCGATGGCGTCGATCACCTCGCGCTGGGTGCGTTGCAGCCGTGACAGAATCCAGCGGTCGGCGACACCGAGTTCGATCGGGCGGCGGACCGCGGGATCGTCGCCCAGCCCGGTGTCCTGCCCCCCCGCCGCTCCGGCGTACCGGGCGGACCGTTCGGTATTCATCAGCACATAACGGGCCGCGTTCCACAGCTTGTTGCAGAAATTGCGGTAGCCTTCGACCCGGCCCATGTCGAACACGATGTCGCGACCCTGGGTGGCCAGCGAACAGAAGGTGAAACGCAGGGCATCGGTACCGTGCGCCTTGATACCCTCGGGGAAGTGCTCGCGGGTGGACTTCTCGATCTTCGGCGTCAGCTGCGGCTGCATCAGGCCGGTGACCCGCTTGGCGACCAGATCCTCCAGCTCGATGCCATCGATGATGTCCAGCGGGTCCAGCACATTGCCCTTGGACTTGGACATCTTCTGGCCGTCCGGGTCACGCACCAGACCGTGGATGTAGACCTCGTGGAACGGCACCTGTCCGTCCATGAACTTGAGGCCGAACATGATCATCCGGGCGACCCAGAAGAAGATGATGTCGAAACCGGTAACCAGCACGCTGGTAGGGTAGAAGGTCTTGAGCCGTTCGGTTTCCTCCGGCCAGCCCAGGGT
>CAYMHN010000057.1:0-11092 GCA_964390235.1 uncultured Candidatus Competibacteraceae bacterium | reverse complement strand
GACGATGCGAGCTGCTTCAGCGCCGCGCTGCCGGCCTCGGCCGATTGCACCAGCGCGCGGTCGATGCCGCGAAAGCCGTCGGCGAGCGCGTTGCGCACGTCGCCGCCGCTCTTCTCGGCGCCCAGCGCGACGCCTTCGGTGACCGATCGCACAACATCGCGCAGGCCGCGCCGGTCGAAACGGCGCTTTTTCAGCGCCAGCAAGGTCAGCCGGTACACCTTGTCATGGATGTCGGCACCGTGCTCGATCGCCTCGCTCGCGGCCTCTCTGATCTGCTCGCCGGACAGCTCCTGCCCTTGCTCGGGTACGGCCGGCCCTTCCGCGGACGCCTTCTTCGTCATGATTCCTCCGAACGCGTATAGCGTATAGGAAGTATAAACCACCTTTTTGATCCGGCCACAGTCCATCCTTGCGTCCGCCTTCGTCACCGTTCGGTCATCAACCTGACCGAAGAAGCGGTCCGCAGCGACGTTTCGAGGTCTGAATCCGCCCAACCACGGTTCCGCTGACGCGCCTTTCATCACTCGCTCGTCACCCCGGCCGCCCCTGCCCCGCTTGGCCGGGGTCACCCGCGCGCGGTGTTGGCTGTGCGGCGCCAGCACCCCGTGGAAGCGCAGCGAGCCGTCGGGACGCTCGGCATACACGCCGTCGAGAAACAGCATGTGGAAGTGGATATTGAGGTTCAAGGCGCTGCCGAAGCGCTGGATGAGGGTGACCGCACCGGTATGGGCCGTCTTGCGGGAAAAACCCGCCTTCTTGATCAGGTGCGTGGCGATGTAACGGTAGACGATGCCGAGCACCCGGCCCATGATGGCCGGGCGGCCGGCTTCGTCATTGAAACCCTGCTGATCCGCATCTTCAACTCGCTGCGCTACGGCTACACCCCGGTGATGGCCTCGGTGGCCGTGCTGTTCATCGCGGTCAGCGTGCTGGTATTCGGCCTGATCGGCCGCTTCGGCGATCTGCCCAAACTGCTGGGGGCGTGGAATCCGCGGGATTGATGTTCTTCCGCCTCAGCGTCGCCGCACCGCTCGCCAGACCAGCGGCAGGGTCGCCGCCGCCAGGGCGATCTTCAGCGTATCCCCGAGCAGAAACGGGTACAAGCCCCAGGCCAGGATCGGCTGATCCCAGCCGAACAGCGTGCCCAGCCACAGCAGGCCGGGCAGATAGATCGCCGCGGTGCCGAGTAACAGCAGTGCCAGCGTGGTCGGCAGTCGCCGATCCCAGCCGCGTTCGGCCAGCCAGCCGGTCAGCGCCGCAGCCAGCAGAAACCCCAGCAGGTATCCGCCGGTCGGCCCCAGCATATAGGCCAGTCCGATACCTTTTTCCGGGGTGCCGGCGAACACCGGCAGACCCATGGCGCCCTGGGCCAGATAGAAGGCCACCGTCGCCGCGCCTAGCTGCCAGCCGTAGGTCGCGCCGATCAGCAGCACGGCCAGTGTCGTCAGCGTCATCGGTACCGGATAGAAGGGCACCTGGAACTTGGCGGTGGCGGTCAGCAGCAGGCTGCCCAGCACCAGCAGGGTGATGTTGCGCAGAGTCCGGTTGGTGGCCGGCCACAGGGTTTCGGCCAGGGTGGGGATCGTGGTAGCGGTCATCTACGGTCCTCGACAGGAAAGGGTTGTTCGGCGTTATGATGACATGATCCGCAAATGATCGACAGATAGAGAACCGCCGATGAGCAATCCACGCTTGCAGGACAAGATCGCTCTGGTCACTGGAGCCGCCCAGGGTATCGGTCTGGCCTGCGCCGAGGAGATGGCCAGGGAAGGCGCCAAAGTCCTGCTGACCGATATCATGGGCGACAAGGTCACTGCCGCCGCCGAAAACCTCAAGGCCGCGGGTCATACGGTCGCCGCCCTGCCGATCGATGCCGGTGACAAGCGGCAGGTCGATGCGGCCGTCGCTCGCGCGGTCGAACTCTGGGGCCGGCTGGACATCGCGGTGGCCAACGCCGGCATCGTCCACGCCTGCGATTTCCTGGACATCGAGGAAGCCGATTTCGACCGGGTGATCCGGGTCAACCTCAAGGGCGTGTTCCTGCTCGGTCAGGCGGCGGCCCGGCAGATGGTGAAACAGACCCCGGACGCCGACGGCGAGCGCGGGGTGATCATCAATATGTCCTCGGTCAACGCCGTGCTGGCGATCCCGGCCATCTGCTCCTATGTGACCGCCAAGGGTGGAGTCGCCCAACTGACCAAGGTCGAGGCTCTGGCCCTGATCGACAAGGGCATCCGGGTCAATGCCATCGGTCCGGGCTCCATCGCCACCGAGGTGTTCGCCTCGGTGGCCGACAATCCGGAAAAACTGCGCGGCGTGCTGGCCCGTACCCCGATCGGCCGCGCCGGCGAACCGCGCGAGATCGGCCGGGTCTGCGTATTCCTCGCGTCCAAGGATGCCAGTTACCTGGTCGGCCAGACCATTTATCCGGACGGCGGGCGGTTGGCGCTGAACTATACCGTGCCGGTGCGCGAGTCCTGATCGTCGGCGGGCACGTTGCGCCGCAGTTCCTCCAGCCATACGGTGGCCTCCGGCCGGTTCTCGCGCAGATCCCCGCGCGTCGTGACGACTTGATACCAGGGTTTCAGCTTTGCCATGGGTTTCGACCTACGTTCCGCGACTCGCGGCCGGCAGAGGGCGGACCCGAATACGATGTTCCTCGATGACGAACAAGTGACCCGTCCAGTCGATACGCCCGGTGAGTGTGGCGAGGACCCGGTTACGGATGTGCTCCGGTGACTGGGTATGCAGGCGAAACAGGAGGATGCCGCAAGTTGCGGGAAGTCCGTAGCGAAAAGCCAGTTCGCCGAAATCCTTGTCGAAGGTCAGCACCAGCCGGTTCTCGTTCCGGGCGTGCTGAAGGATGACCTCATCGGCCTCCCCCGGCATGTCGGTGCGAACCCAGAGCACGTCATGGCCGGCGTCGCGCAGGGCCTGGACCGCCAACAAGGGGAAGTTCTCGTTGGCCAGCAGTCTCATGAATCCGCAGGCGTCAGGTAGATCCGTTCGGACTTCAGCATCTCGGCCGCGTAGCGAAGACAGGCCGAGATGTCCTCGTGCGTGATCCCCGGATAGTTGTCGATGATCTGCTGTTCGGTCCAGTCGTTGGCCAGCAGTTCGACGATGAACTCGACCGACAGGCGGGTGCCCCGGATCACGGGCTTGCCGACCAGGACCTCGGGATTGATTTCAATGCGTTCTTGCCAATTCATTCGCCGGACTCCGGCACATTACGCCGCAGCTCCTCCAGCCATACGGTTGCCTCGGAATCGCTGGGCGCGCGCCAGTCGCCCCGGGGGGACAGCGAGCCACCGGAGCCGACCTTGGGGCTGTTGGGCACGCAGCTGCGCTTGAACTGGCTGATCTGGAAGAAGCGAAACAGGAACACCTCTAGCCAGTGGCGCAGGGTAGCCAGATCGTACTCGGTGTGTTTGTCCACCGGCAGATCGTCGGGCCAGCGGCCGCGGGTGCGGTCGCCCCAGGCATGCAGGGCCAGGAAGGCCACCTTGCTCGGCCGGAAGCCGAAGCGGGTGATGTAGTACAGATTGAAATCCTGTAGCGGGTATGGGCCGATTTTGGCCTCGGTGCTCTGGGCCGGCTGATCGCCGGCCTCGCCCGGCACCAGTTCCGGCGAGATCTCGGTGTCCAGGATCGATTGCAGCACCGCGTGGGTGGCGGCGTCGAACTGGCGGCTGGCGATCACCCAGCGCAGCAGGTGCTGGATCAGGGTCTTGGGTAGCGAAGCGTTGACGTTATAATGCGACATATGGTCGCCGACCCCGTAGGTGGCCCAGCCCAGGGCCAGTTCGCTGAGGTCGCCGGTGCCCAGCACCAGGGCATGGTGGTGGTTGGCCAGCCGGAACAGATGCGAGGTGCGCTCGCCGGCCTGGACGTTCTCGAAGGTGATGTCATACACCGGTTCGCCGTGCTTGAAGGGGTGGCCGATGTCCTGGAACATCTGGATGCAGGACGGGCGGATATCGATCTCGGCGGCGGTGACGCCCAGCGCGTTCATCAGCGCATGGGCGTTGGCGCGGGTGCGCTCGCCGGTAGCGAAACCCGGCAGGGTGTAGGCCAGGATATTGCCACGCGGCAGCTCCAGCCGGTCCATGGTGCGGGCCGCGACGATCAGTGCCTGGGTCGAATCCAGGCCGCCGGAGATGCCGATCACCAGCTTGTGGATGCCGGACTGCCGGAGCCGCTGCATCAGTCCATGGACCTGGATATTGTAGGCCTCGTAGCAGCGTGCGTCGCGCTCGCCGGCATCGGCCGGCACGAAGGGAAATCGCTCGATGGACCGTTGCAGAGCGACGCGGCCCTCGGGTACCGCGAACGCGAAGTCAATGCGGCGCCACGCGCGTAACCGCTCGCGGTAATCCTCCACGCTGTCGGCGAAGCTGGTCTGGCGGGCGCGTTCCTGGACCAGCCGTTCCAGATCCAGATCGGCGCTGATCAGCCGTGGGCCGTCCGGGAAGCGCTCGGCCTCGGCCAGCAGTTCGGCGTTCTCGTAGATCATGGCGTGACCGTCCCAGGCCAGATCGGTGGTCGATTCGCCGGGACCGGCGGCCGAGTAGAGATAGCCGGCCAGACAGCGGCCCGAATGGGCGGCGCACAGCTGGCGGCGGAATTCGGCCTTGCCGATGGTGATATTGCTGGCCGACAGATTGGCGATCACCGTGGCTCCGGCCAGGGCCGCCCAGCTGCTGGGCGGAACCGGGGTCCACAGGTCCTCGCAGATCTCCACGGCCAGCGTGAAGTGGGGCAGATTGGTGGCCCGGAACAGCAACTCGGCGCCGAACGGCACGCTCTGGCCGAACAACTCGATCTCGCGGCTGAGGGCGGCGCGCGCGGCGCTGAACTGGCGCTTCTCGTAGAATTCGCGGTAGTTGGGCAGATAACTCTTGGGCACCACGCCCAGCAACCGGCCGGCGTGTATCGCCACGGCGCAATTGAACACCCGTCCGTCCACTCGCAGCGGCGCGCCGACCAGCAGCAGCGGACTCAGCGCGCGGCTGGCGGCGGCCAGCTCACCCAGGGCCTCCAGGGTGGCGTCGAGCAGGGCATCCTGCTGGAACAGATCCTCGTTGGAATAGGCCGACAGACCCAGTTCCGGGAACAGCACCAGCGCGGCCTGCCGCTCATGCGCCCGGCGCGCCAGCTCCAGGGTGGCGGCGGTGTTGAACCGCGGATCGGCGACCCGCAGGCCGGGAATGCCGACGGCGACGCGAATGAAACCATGCCGGTAGATCGAGTGGAAATTGTCTGCGCTCATCCGAGGCGGCTCTTGCGGGTCAGGCCTACAGTGTAAAGGACTGCTCGATCACCGCGGAAATCCCGTAGCGCATCACCTCCGGTATTGCCATACTCTTGCCGTTGGCTGGCGGAGAGTTGGGCCATGAACAACGCGCGTCACGACACGGCCCGTTATGGCGCCGATCACGGCATTGATCTGGACAGCCTGCGTCGCTACCGGCTGGCGCGGGTGCGCGAGCAGCTGCGCGCCCGTGACTACGCCGGCTGCGTGCTGTGCGATCCGGTCAACATCCGCTATGCCACCGACAGCAGCAATATGCAGCTGTGGACCGCCCACAACGCGGTGCGCTACGTCTTCGTGGCGACCGAGGGGCCGGTGGTACTGTTCGATTTCCATAACTGCGCCCATCTGTCCGAGGGTTTGCTGGTCGACGAGGTGCGCCCGGCCACCGGGGTGTATTACTTCGGTGCCGCCCAGCGGCTGGAGGAACTGGCCGCGCGCTGGGCGCACGAACTGGCCGAACTGGTGACCGCTCATGGCGGTGGGAACCGACGCTTGGCTCTGGACGGTGGTCATCCTTTGGGCCTGCGGGCGCTGGCGGACGAGGGCGTGGAGATCATGGATGCCCAGGCGGTCATGGAGCATGCCCGCGAGATCAAGTCGGCCGAGGAACTCGCCTGCATGCGCGTCGCCATCGCGGTCTGCCAGGAAGGCATGCGGCGCATGCACGAGCAGGCCGAACCGGGCATGACCGAGAACCAGGTCTGGGCGATTCTGCACCGGACCAATATCGAGCGGGGCGGGGAGTGGATCGAGACCCGGCTGCTGACTTCCGGTCCGCGCACCAACCCCTGGTTCCAGGAATGCGGTCACCGACTCATCCGGCAGAGTGAGCTGATCAGCTACGATACCGACCTGATCGGCCCTTACGGCTATTGCGCCGATCTCTCGCGCAGCTTCGTCTGCGGTGCCCGGCCCAGCGCCGAACAGCGCCAGCTTTATGCCCTGGCTTGGGAGCAGATCCATCACAATATCGAGCGGCTGCGCCCCGGCCTCGGATTCGCCGAGCTGGCACAAGGCGGCTGGCGGCTACCGGATGCCTATCGCGCCAACCGCTATTCGGTGGTGGCCCACGGGGTCGGGCTATGCGACGAATACCCGGCCGTCGTCTACCCGGAGGACTGGCCGGCCTGCGGCTATGATGGCGAGTTCAAGCCGGGTATGACCCTGTGCGTCGAGAGTTATATCGGCGCCGAGGGAGGCGGCCAGGGCGTCAAGCTGGAGCAGCAGCTGCTGATCACCGAAAGCGGGGTGGAGCCGCTGTCTGACTACCCGTTCGACGAGGATCTGCTGGGCCGGACGGTCTGAGCCGCCCGGCGGCGGTTCACCAGCTGCCGGTATTGCCCATCGAGGCCCAGGGCTCGCGTGGCGGCAGGGCATCGCCTTTTTGCAGCAGCTCGATGGAGATGCCGTCGGGCGAACGCACGAAAGCCATGCGTCCGTCGCGCGGCGGGCGATTGATGGTCACACCCCGGTCCATCAGCCGCTGGCACAAGTCATAGATATCATCGACGCGATAGGCCAGATGGCCGAAATTGCGCCCGCCGGTATACTCTTCCGGGTCCCAGTTGTAGGTCAGCTCGACCAGCGGTGACTTGCTGTCGCGGGCTTGTTCGACGTCGCCCGGAGCGGCCAGAAAGACCAGGGTGTAGCGGCCCTGTTCGCTATCCATCCGGCGGGTTTCCACCAGTCCGAGCTTGTTGCAGTAGAAATCCAGGGATGCGTCCAGGTCACTGACCCGGACCATGGTATGCAGATACTCCATGATGATCTCCGTGATGAGAGTGAAGGAAAGAAACCATACTCGATTATGACAGCGAAATGCCCGTTTAACTGCAAGATGTCTTGACCGGCTTGACTAGCGGGCGAAGTCTGTCAAACTTTAGGCAACGACCATGATTCGCCAATGCTATTGATCAACTCGGACGGTTCGTCACTTCATGTCGCGCGGTTGTTTCGAGTTTGCCGCGTTCTTGCACCATCCCGCCTGTGAACGCATCGATTTATAGCGTGCTGCTCGGAGCGACGGCGTTTGCGCTGTACCTCGCCACCGCCAGCATGCTTCGTTTCCGACTGGTACGCTCGGACCTGGTATCGGTCTCGTCCAAGAAGTACGCGCTGTGGCTGATCGCCGGCGCGGTGCTGATGCACGCCCTGTTGCTGTTCAATACGGTGTGGCACCCCGGCGGGGTCAATCTGGGCTTTTTCAATGCCTTGTCGATCACCGGCTGGCTGATCATCCTGCTGCTGCTGGTCGTGGCCACCCTGCGGCCAGTGGAGAATCTGGGTATCATCCTGCTGCCTTTTGCCGCCGCTACCATACTGCTGGCCCTGCTGTTTCCCAGCGAACGTCTTGTCCAGCCGGAGTACTGGCCCTTGGAACTGCATATCGTGCTGTCCATGGTGGCCTACGCGCTGCTGACCCTGGCTTCGGTACAGGCCCTGCTGCTGGCCTTCCAGGACCATCGCCTGCGGCACCGTCATCCGGCCGGTTTCGTGCGCGGCATGCCCCCGCTGATCACCATGGAGTCGCTGCTGTTCCAGATGATCGGGGCCGGTTTCGTCACCTTGAGCCTGGCCTTGCTGACCGGCTTGCTGTTCTTGGATGACATCCTGGGCCAGCACCTGGCGCACAAGACCATCCTGTCCTTCGTGGCCTGGGGGGTGTTCGGCGTTCTGCTCTGGGGGCGTTGGCGGTTCGGCTGGCGCGGGCGCGCCGCCATCCGCTGGACGCTGGGCGGATTCGTCCTGCTGATGCTGGCCTATTTCGGCAGCAAGCTGGTACTGGAACTGATTCTGCAGCGGTGAACGCTCCCCCAATCCATAGAGCCAGGGAGTCGGTCCCTTGAGCGACATTCCGCTGAGCCTGCTGTTCATTTCCCTGATCGGATTGCTGATCCTGTCCGCGTTCTTTTCCGGTTCCGAGACCGGGCTCATGGCCATCAATCGTTACCGGTTGCGACATCTGGCACGCACCGGGCACCATGGCGCCCTGCGGGTCAGCGAATTGCTGCGCCGGCCGGACCGGCTGATCGGCCTTATTCTGCTGGGCAACAATTTCGTCAATATCCTGGCTTCTTCGCTGGCGACCCTGATCGCCTTGCGCCTGATGGGCGAGGCGGGCATTCCGATCGCTGCGGTGCTGTTGACCCTGGTGCTGCTGATTTTCGCTGAAGTCACCCCCAAGACACTGGCCGCCCTGAATCCCGAGCGTATTGCCTTCCCCGCCTCGCTGATCCTGACCCCGTTGCTCAAGCTGCTGTATCCGTTGGTGGCCGGCGTCAACGTGCTGGCGAATCTGGTTCTGAAACCGCTGGGCGTGCGCGGCGATCAATCCGATTCGCAGGCGCTCAGTCCCGCCGAACTGCGCACCGTGGTGCTGGAAGCCGGTGGCATGATACCGGCGCGGCACCGAAACATGCTGCTCAGCATACTCGATCTGGAAGCGGTGACGGTCGATGACATCATGATCCCGCGCAATGAGATCGATGGCATCGATCTGGCGGATGACTGGAACGACATCCTGTCCGAAATCAAGCGCAGCCAGTACACCCGCCTGCTGGTCTACCGCGACACCATCGAGCATGTGGTGGGGTTTCTGCATTTGCGGCAGGTCATGGGACCGATTTCCCGCCAGTCCGAATTCAATCGCGAGCAGCTGGAACAATTGATCGAGCCGGCCTATTTCATACCCGAAGGCACGCCGTTGCAGACCCAGTTGCTGAACTTCCAGAAGGAGCAGAAACGGATCGGGCTGGTGGTCGACGAGTACGGGGACTTGCAGGGGCTGGTGACGCTGGAGGATATTCTGGAAGAAATCGTCGGCGAATTCACCACCGACCCCGTGGCGCTGACCCGCAAACACATCCGTTCCCAGCCGGATGGCAGCTATCTGGTCGATGCCGGTATCGCCATCCGCTCGCTGAATCGCAGCCTGCACTGGGATCTGCCGCTGGATGGGCCGAAGACGCTGAACGGACTGATCATGGAATATCTCGAGACCATACCGGAACCGGGCACCACCCTGATGCTGGGCGGCCGTCCGGTGGAGATCGTCAAGATCAGCGGCAACCGGATCAAGACCGTGATCATTCGACCGGCGGTCGAGTCCGGTCACGTTGGCACCGGACACTCAAACGGTCAATAGACCGACCTCCGCCATACTCGATTCGACGACCCGGCCGATCGGACAAGCCGCCGGATAACCTCGCGCATGCAGCGCCGCCAGGCAATCCGCCGCCCGTGTCGCTTCCACCCCGGCTAACAGACCACCGGCGGTCTGCGGATCGAACAGCAGCGGATAATGCGGATGTCCTCCATGGTCGGTGCCGATAATCGCGCGTTGCCGCCGCAGATTGTCCGGCATCAGCGAACTGCTGATCCCTTGCGCCAGCAGCTCGGTTGCTCCTTCCAGCACCGGCAGGGTGGCCAGATTCAATTGGGCACCGACCCCGCTGGCGCGCAACAGCTCCAGGGTGTGACCCAGTAGGCCGAAACCGGTGATGTCCGTACAGGCCCGGGTGCCATGCGTCTTGAACACCTCGGCGGCGTCTCGGCTGGATACCTGCATGCCGGCATAGGCCGCCTCCAGCCACCGTCCGCGCGCCTTGCCGCGCATCGCAGCCGCCAGCAGGACACCGGTGCCCAGCGGCTGGGTCAGTATCAGCACATCGCCCGGCCGCAAGCCGGCCTTGGTGAGTAGCTGTCCAGGTTCGGCCAGACCGTTCACGCTCAGTCCGAAAGCCAGCTCCGGGCCTTCGCCGGAATGACCGCCGATCAGTGCCACACCGTGCTCGTCCAGCATCGACAATGCCCCACTCATCAGCTGATAGAGCTGCTCCTCGCGCAAGGCGTCGCTGGCATAGGGCAGGGTGGCGATGGCCAAGGCCGAGTGCGGGGATGCGCCCATGGCGAAAATATCTCCCAGCGCGTGGTTGGCCGCGATCCGGCCGAACAGCCAGGGGTCATCGACGAAGGCGCGGAAATAGTCCACCGACTGCACCAGCAGTCGCCCGGCGGGCAAGGTCAGCACGGCGGCGTCGTCGGCGCGGTCCAGACCGATGGCCACATCCTCGCGCGCCCGTATATCCAGCCGGCCCAGCACCCGATCCAGCAGATCGCTGCCCAGCTTGGCGCCGCAACCGCCGCAACGCATGACCTGTATCGGTTCATCAGCAAGCCCGGGGGCGATGCTTGGCTTTTCCGTGGCCATTTCGGGCAGTTCTCCAAAGCGGGTCATGAACGCCCGATCGATATGATCCTTCCAGCGCCACAGCCAGCCGCTCTCGAATGCCCAGCGGCCGCGCGAGGCGACGGCATAGCGGTCACCGGTGCTGATCAGGCTGAGGAATTGCCGCTGCGGGCGAAACCGGCGTGGTTCCAGCCCTTGCGCGGCCCGGCGCAGATTGAGCGCCAGCGGCGGGCCTTGGCGCACCGCGAATACCCCTGACTTGGGGCGGGGATGATCGACCACATGGGCGACATCACCGGCCGCGAACACCGGGTGATACGAGATCGAACGCAGGGTGGCGTCGACCCGTACAAAGCCCTGCCCGTCGGTGGCCAGACCGCTGGCGCCCAACCACGGAGCGGCGCTGGCGCCCGTGACCCAGAGCACGCAATCGGCGGGCAGTCGGCGGCCATCGTCCAGTTCCACATGATCCGCCGCGACCCGGGTCACCGCCTTGCCGGTGATGACATCAACGCCGCGCTCGGTCAGTACCCGATCGAAAATCGCCCTCACCCGGTCATTGTGTCCCGGCAGAATTCGCGGCGTGG
>CAYMHN010000056.1:0-11101 GCA_964390235.1 uncultured Candidatus Competibacteraceae bacterium | reverse complement strand
TGTTCGGCGATCAGATCCAGCACCGCCGCCGCCCAGACCTGTTGCTCCGGCTTCAAGCGATGGGGTTCGACCTGGGCGCCACGGCGGCGCGACAGCAGCAGCTCGGATGGCAGCATCAGCCCTCAATCGTCGAACAGCGGCAGCCAGTTCCGTGGCGGCCGGCGCGGGGTCTCGCGGCGCCGTTCGGCGACCCGCTCCTCGGCGGTTTCGTGGGCCACGATCTCGTAGAGTATCGCTCGCTTGTCGCCGCTGCGGCGCAGGATGCGGCCCAGCCGCTGGATGAATTCGCGGTTCGAGGCACTGCCCGAGAGCAGCACGCCGATGGCGGCATCAGGTACGTCCACGCCCTCGTTCAGCACCTTGCTGGTGACCAGGGCGGTGTAGTCGCCGGCCCGGAACCGTTCCAGCACCAGTTGGCGTTCCTTGACCCGGGTCTGATGGGTGATGCAGGGAATCAGCAGGCGCCGGGCGATTTCGTAGGCGGTGGCATTGTCCTCGGTGAAGATCACCGTCTTCCGTCCCGGATGATCGGCGAGAATGTCGTCCAGGGCGCGCAGTTTGGCCGGATTGGCGTGGGCGATGCGGCGTGCCTCGCGGTGTGCCTGCATGGCTCTGCGACCCTCAGCCGACCGGGACGAGAGCATCACGAAGCGGTTCCAGCCGTCCAGCGAACCCAGGCCGATGCGCTGCTGTTGCAGAAAGGTGTTGCGCAGGTCCAACGCGGCGCGGTAGGCAGCGCGCTCCGCGGCGCTCAGCTCCACCAGCACGGTGCGGATCTCGAACTCGGCCAGCACATCGCCGGCCAGCTCTTCCGGCCGGCAGCGGTAGACGACGGAACCGATCAACCGATCCAGTTCGGCGTCCCGGCCGTCGGCGCGCTCCGGGGTGGCGGTCAGACCGAGCCGGAACGGCGCCAGCGAGAACTCGGCGATGCAGCGGTAGAACTCGGCCGGCAGATCGTGGGCCTCATCGGCGATCAGCAGGCCGCAGCGGTTGCCGATCTGCTCGGCCAATCTGGCGGCCGAGTCGTAGGTGGACACGGTGAGCGGCTCGATTTCCCGGTAGCCGCCGCCGAGCAGGCCGATGGTCTGATCCGGAAACGCCTCGCGCAGCAGCCCGTACCATTGCTGCATCAGGTCGATGGTCGGTGCCAGGATCAGGGTGTCGCGCCCGGCCTGCACCATGGCCAGCAGCCCGACCAGGGTCTTGCCGGCCCCGGTGGGCAGTACCACCAGGCCACGCCCGCGCGCCTCCCACCAGTGCTCCAGGGCCTGCTGCTGATGCGGGTAGGGGGTCAGATCGAGTCGCAACTCCAGGGCCCGGCGCCGATAGCGCGGTGCGCTGTTGCCGGCCAGGCTGCCGCGCAGGCTGGGGATCAGGTCGGAATAATGATGTGCCGGCGCGCGCCAGGCGTCGACTCTGGGGTCGAAACGAAACCAGTGCATCAGCGCCGCCGGTAGCTCGGCCAGCCCCTCCAGCAGCAGGGTGCCGCGATCATAACGCAACCTTGCCTGCCGGTGTTTCACCGGGGTGGCGAGCTGGTAGACCGCCGTCGCGTCTCGAACGCTCTTGCTCATCGGATTCGCTGCTTGCCTGGCATCCTGTCGCCATGGTAACAAGTTCCATCATGCACGGCTTGACGCTGCACCACCAATCAGGCTAGATGATGCGCTCGTACAGGAGTTTCCATGCACCCGCTAGCCGAATTGCCCGAGTCCACGCTGCGCCGCATCCGCGGCGTGCTGACCGATGTCGACGATACCTTGACCACCAACGGTCGCTTGACCGCGCGGACCTATGCGGCCTTGGAGCGCTTGCAGCAGGCCGGCCTGCTGGTGGTACCGATCACCGGCGGGCCGGCTGGCTGGTGCGACCTGATCGCCCGATTGTGGCCGGTGGACGGCGTGATCGGCGAGAACGGCGCGTTCTATTTTCATTATGATCGCCGGGCGCGCTGCCTGCGGCGCCGCTTCGTCCAGGACGAGGTCACCCGCCGGCATAACCGCGAGCGACTGATGGCCTTGCAGGGAGCGATCCTGGCCGAGTTTCCGGACGCCGCCGCGGCACCGGACCAGAACTACCGCGAATGCGACCTGGCCATCGACTACGCGGCGGATGTACCAACTCTGCCGCCCGAGCGGGTCGCGGCCATCGTCGATTGGCTGCAAGAGGCCGGCGCCAGCGCCAAGGTCAGCTCGATCCACGTCAACGCCTGGTTCGGCGACTACGACAAGCTGTCCACCGTGCGGCTGTTGTTGCAAGAGGTTCATGGCATCGATCTGGAGGCCGCAAGAGATGAATTTCTCTATGTGGGTGATGCACCCAACGACGAACCGATGTTCGGCTATTTCCCCCATACCGTGGGCGTGGCCAATATCCATCGCTTCGCCGAGCGCATGCGGGTGCTGCCGACCCATGTCACAGCCGCGCCGGCCGGCGACGGTTTCGTCGAACTGACCGAACGGCTGCTGGCGGTAAAGGGGAGGACGAAACAGGTTTAGAGGTTTATCCTAGACGGAGATGACGGCTGATGCCGCTCATCGATCATCAGGCGATGCAACTCGGGAGGTGGTTCCATGAGCGATAAATCAAGTTTCAACCCGCTGGACCCCATGGGTCTGCTGAAAAACTTCGATCCGATGAAACTGATGGAGGAATTCCAGCAGCAGATGAGCCGCTTCGGTATGCCCGGCAGCAATGCGCTGCTGGACGGTCAGCGCAAGAACCTGGAGGCGCTGATGCAGGCCAATCAACTACTGATGCAGAGCACCCAGAATCTGCTGCAGCGTCAGGCCGAATTGTTGACCCAGGCCAACCGCGAGGCGGCCACGGTGCTCAACGGTCTGACCGCCGGCAATCCCGCCGAACTGCCGCAGAAGCAGGCCGAGTTGATCAGCCAGGCCTACGGGCGGGCGATCAATAACCTGCACGAAGCGACCGAAATGATCAACCAGGCGCATCAGCAGGCTTTGCAGGTGCTCGACCGGCGTTGGCGCGAGAGCATCGAGGAACTCAAGAATCTGAGCAGCGGCAAGAGCTGATTGCTGGCGCCGGTTCAGGCCGGTCCGGTGAGCTGATCCAGCAGGTTCAGCAGGGTCTCGGGGTCTTCGGCCCGCAGCAATCGCCGGACCTGTTGGCGCAACTCGCCGCAGTGGCTGTGGTTGATCGCCTGCTTGACTTCCAGCAGGCAGCCGGGGTGCATGCTGAAGCGGGTCAGGCCCAGGCCCAACAACAACCGGGTGAGGCGCGGATCACCGGCCATTTCGCCACACAGGCTGACCGGGATGCCGGCTGTCGCCCCAGCCGCCAGGGTGTCGTGGATCAGTCGCAGCACCGCCGGATGTAGCGGATCGTAGAGGTAGTTGACCGTATCGTCGCCCCGGTCGATGGCCAGGGTGTACTGGATCAGATCGTTGGTGCCTATGGACATAAAATCCAGCTGGCGGGCGAATAGCGGCGCGCAGATCGCCGCCGCCGGTACCTCGATCATGCCGCCGACGGGCAGGCGAGGATCGAAGGCCCGCCCTTGCTCGTGCAGTTCCTGCTTGACGTCGTCCAGCAGGTGCCGCACTTGGGCCAGTTCATTCAGGCTGGACAGCATCGGGATCATCAGCCGGATCGGACCGAAGGCCGAGGCGCGCAGAATGGCGCGCAGCTGGGGCCGGAACAGCTCCGGTCGGTGTAGACACAGGCGGATGGCGCGCAAACCCAGGGCGGGGTTGCTGGGAACCGGTCCGGCAGCCGCGGTCTGCTTGTCGGCGCCCAGGTCCAGGGTACGGATGGTGACCGGCCGTCCCGCGAACGCCGTTACCAGATCGCGATAAACGCTGAACTGCTCGTCTTCGTCGGGTGCTTCGGTGCGATTGAGAAACAGGAATTCGGTGCGGAACAGGCCGACGCCATCCGCGTCCAGTGCCGCCGCGGCGGTTTCGTCCAGCACTTCGATGTTGGCTTGCAGCTCGATCGGGACGCCATCATGGGTCACCGCGGGGCGGCCGCGCAGGCGGTGCAATGCCCGCGTGCGCCGCCGTTCGTGCCGTTGGCGCTGCCGGTAGTCGGCGATGGTTGCCTGGTCCAGACCACATAGCAGTACCCCCAGATGGCCATCGATGACCACGGTTTCATCGTCTTGCAGCCAGCGCCGGGCCTGGCGCACGCCGACCAGGGTCGGCAGCCCCAGACTGCGGGTCAGAATGGCGGTGTGGGACAGCGGGCCACCGTATTCGGTCACGAAACCCAGCACACCCTGATGGTGCAGCAGCAGAATATCGGCCGGCGCCAGATCGTCGGCCACCACGATACGCCGGTGGAAGCGGTCGCCAGCGGGCTCGTTGTCCTCATCGGTCGTCAGGGCCAGCGCCCGCTGGATCCGCACGACCACATGATCGACATCGTCACGGCGGGTGCGCAGATAGGCATCGTCCATCTCCTCGAACACCCGGACGATGCGGTCATGCTGGATCTTGAGCGCCCACTCGGCATTGCAGCCCAGGCTGCGGATCAGCTCGATCGGCGCCTTGGCCAGCAGGGAATCCTCCAGCATCAACAAGTGGGAGTCGATGAAGGCGGTGATCTCGGCCGGTACGGTGGCGGGGATGCGTTCACGGACCGCGCGCAGCTCCCGTCGCGCGTTGTCCAGACCTCGCTGGAATCGGTCGATCTCGGCCTCGATATGCGCCGCGGGCAGAGTGTATTCCACCACCTCTGGTCGATTGCGCAGCAGCCGGGTCACCTTGCCGATGGCATAACCGCGGGTGATGCCGATACCGTGCAGGGTGCAGGTGGCCACGCCAGCCTACTCGGGTTCGTCGAAGCGCCGCTGGATCAGCAGGTCCAGCTGCATCAGTGCCCGGTCGGCGTCGTCACCGATGGCGCGCAGGGTGAGTCGGGTGCCTTTGGCCGCCGCCAGCATCATCACCCCCATGATGCTCTTGGCGTTGACTTCGCGCTCGCCGCGGATCAGTCGGATCTCGCAGCCGAAGCCGGCGGCCAGGCTGACCAGCTTGGCGGCGGCCCGGGCGTGCAGTCCGAGCTTGTTGACGATGACGACTTCGCGCTCCGGCACGCGTGGTTTTCCTCCCTCAGCCCAGTTCACGATGGCGGGTGACGATGTTGGTTCGCTTTTGGGCAAACCGTTCGGCGAGTCGCGTGGCGATGTAGACCGAGCGGTGCTGTCCGCCGGTGCAGCCTATCGCTATGGTCAGATAGCTGCGGCCGCCTGTGTCGAAGCGAGGTATCCAGGCTTCCAGAAAGTGGCTCAGTTCGTCAAGTGTACGGGTGGTCAGCGGCTGGGCTTCGAGAAAATCCCGCACCGCTTTGTCCAGGCCGGTCAGCAGGCGCAGTTTGCGGTCCCAGTGGGGATTGGGCAGGAATCGGACGTCGAAGACGAAGTCGGCGTCGGTGGGAATTCCGTTCTTGAAACCGAAGGATTCGAATAGCAGGGTCGGCTTGTCGTCCACCGGTGCATGGAGGCGTGATCGTACCAGCTCGCGCAGTTCGTGCAGATTGGTATGGCTGGTATCGATGATCAGGGTGGCATGGGCGGTGATCTCGTTGAGCAGCCGCCGCTCCTTGCGGATGGCTTCCAGCAGCGGCAGATTCGGACCGGCCAGGGGATGCTTGCGTCGGGTTTCGTTGTAGCGGCGCAATAGGGCTTCGTCGCCGGCCTGGAGGAACAGGACCTCGATCTGAATGTTCAGGTCCTGCAATTCGTTCAGAATATCGGGGAAATCCGCCAGCTGATCGAGAAAGTTGCGGGCGTCGATACCGACGGCCGTGGCCTGGTCCGTCTCGTCGGCACGGTTCAGCCAGGTTTCGGTGAAGGGTTTGAGCAATTGGATCGGCAGATTGTCGACGCAGTAATAGCCCAGGTCTTCCAGGGTCTGCAGCGCGATGGTCTTGCCGGAGCCGGACAGACCGCTGACGATGATCATGCGCATGGCGACTGTTCCGCGATTTGCTTGGCCTGTTGCCGCGCCAGTTCCCGCCCGGCATCGTGGCCGGCGCGTTCCAGCAACCACCGGTGCGCCGCGCACTCCACCCAGAGCGCCAGGGACGGCCCGGGGGGCAGTGTCAGTTCCGGCAGGGATACACCCGGCAGGTTCAGGTCCATCAGCGGAGGTTCCGGGTCGGGGGCGAGCCGGATCACCAGGTCCAGTCGGTGACGGGGCAGCAGTGCGGTGGCTCCGAAGCGGTGGCGCAGATCGAGCACGCCCAGACCGCGTACATGCAGCAGGCCGTAGAGCAGATCGCTGGCCCGGCCCTCGATCCGGCCGTCGGGCATGCGACGCAGCAAGGGGGCATCGTCGCTGATCAGGCGATGGCCGCGCTCGACCAACGCCAAGGCCAGGCTGCTCTTGCCGCTGCCACTGGGGCCGGTCAGCAGCAGGCCGACACCGTGCACGGCCAGCTGCACGCCGGGGCGCGCGATCCAGCCATCGGTGTCATCCTGCATCGCGCGTCAGCCGTGGTCCGGCCGCCAGCTCAGCAAGCGCCGGTAGAGTTCAGCGTCATCCTGGCTGGCGCGCAGCTGCTGACAGAACTCATGGTCGCTGAACATGTCCGCCAGAAAAGCCAGAATCTTGAGATGTTCGTCGGTGAAGTGCTCGGGCACGATCAGGGCGAACAGCAGGTCGACCGGCTGTTGATCCATGGCGTCGAAGTCGACGCCATGCTCCAGCTTCAGCACCGCCCCGATGGCCCGTGGGCTGTCGGCCATGCGGCCATGCGGCAGAGCCACGCCATGGCCCAGGCCGGTACTGCCCAGTCGTTCGCGTCCCAGCAGGCTGTCGAACACGGTGCGGTTGTCGAGTTCCGGTGTCGCGGCGCCGAGCAGTTCGCCGAGCAGCTCCAGCGCCCGTTTCTTGCTGCTGACATCGGCGCGGCAAACCACGCGCTCCGGGGCGATGAGTTCATTCAGGTTCATGGTCGGGGTTCACGGTTCAGGCCGAATAGTCACGCGGCTTGTCGTCGCGGTGTTTGTCGGTGATCTTATCCTTGTATTTCTTGATTTGCCGATCCAGCTTGTCGGCCAAGGCGTCGATGGCGGCATACATGTCCGCATGGATCGCATCGGCGTACAAATCACTGCCGGCGACCCGCACCGTGGCCTCCGCCTTGTGTTCCAGCTTTTCCACACTGAGTATGACCTGAGCGCTGGTCATTCGATCGAAATGGCGCTCGATCTTCACCAGTTTCTCGTTCACGTAATTGCGCAAGGCTTCGGTGATTTCGACGTGATGGCCGCTCAGGGTGAATTGCATGGTGGACTCCTTGACTAAGGCTGAGGGTTGGAAAGCCGCCGGCACCGCCGGTGGCCGGTGATATGCCGGATCAGACCAGTCGCTTGCGTTCCGAGGATGAGGGAATCATCATCAGTTCGCGGTACTTGGCGACCGTGCGTCGAGCGACGTTGATGCCTTCGTTGCCCAACAGTTCGGCGATACGGCTGTCGCTTAATGGCTTTTGCGGATTCTCCTCGCTGACCAGCTTCTTGATCATGGCCCGGATCGCCACGGCCGAGCATTCGCCGCCGTCGCTGGTGCTGACATGGCTGGAGAAAAAATACTTGAATTCGAAGATGCCGCGTGGAGTATGCATGTACTTCTGGTTGGTTACCCGGGAAATGGTCGATTCATGCATCTCCAGTGCCTCGGCGATATCGCGCAGAACCAGCGGTTTCATGGCTTCCTCGCCATGCTCCAGAAAGCCGCGCTGGTGTTCAACGATGCAGGTGGCCACGCGCAGCAGGGTCTCGTTACGATTCTGCAAGCTTTTCAGAAACCAGCGCGCTTCCTGTAGATGATTGCGCATCGAGGTATTGTCGGCGCTGTTGTCGGCGCGGCGGATCAGTTTCGAGTAGTGGCTGTTGATCCGCAGTCGTGGTGAGTTGTCAGGATTCAGTTCGACCCGCCAACGGTCGTTGTTCCGGCTCACGAACACATCGGGCACGATGTATTCGGCGGTATTGCCGGCCAGCGAGGTGCCCGGTCGCGGATTGAGGCTCTGAATCAGGGCGACGACCTGTTGCAGGGTGTCGCGATCGATCTTGAGTCGGCGCATCAAGGTGTTGAAATCCCGCCCGGCCAGCAGATCCAGGTGTCGCTCCAGCAGTTGCCGGGCCAGATCGCGGTGGGGGGTGGCGGCCGGTAGCTGGGCCAGTTGCAGCAACAGGCACTCGCCGGGTCCGCGGGCCGCCACGCCGGGGGGGTCGAAGCGCTGGATGCGGTGCAGGACCGCTTCGACTTCGTCCGCCTCGATGTCCAGCTCGGCGGGCAAGCCCTGAAGCAGCTCCTCCAGTGACATCGTCAGATAACCACCGTCATCGATGGCATCGACGATGGCTTCGGCGATCAAGCGGTCGGACTCCGAAAACGGGGTGAGACGTAGCTGCCATTCAAGGTAGTCGCGCAGAGATTCCTGGCTGCTCAGCTGCTGCTCGAAGGCGAAGCCGCCATCATCGTCGCCCCGCGAATAGCTGGTTGCACCGTCGTAATTGTCGTAGACATCGTCCCAGTTGCTGTCGACCGGCAGATCCTCGGGCAAGGGGTTCTCGGCGGCACCGTCCGCTTCCTTGGTAACCGGCAGCGGAGCCTCCTCGGCTGCCGGGGCGGCGGCTTCGATCTCGTCCGAACGCTCCAGCATGAAGTTGGATTCCAGCACGGTCTGGATCTCGGTTTGCAGCTCCAGCGCCGACAGTTGCAGCAGCCGGATGGCTTGCTGCAGCTGCGGGGTCATGGTGAGCTGTTGGCCCAGCCGTAAGTGTAGCGATTGTCGCATGCGTGGACTGCTGTTTGGGTTACCGTCCGAATAAAACCATTATAGAGCATGCACCGCGACCGCATAGCGGATCGGTCCTCAGAGGCGGAAACCTTCCCCCAGATAAACCTGGCGCACCTGTGAGTCGGACAGGATATCATCCGGACTGCCCTCGGCAATGACCCGACCCTCGCTGAGGATATAAGCGCGTCCGCAGATGCCCAGGGTCTCGCGCACATTGTGGTCGGTGATCAGTACACCGATGCCGCGGGTGCGCAGATGGTCGATGATACGTTGAATATCGGCCACGGACAGCGGGTCGACACCGGCGAACGGTTCGTCCAGCAGGATGAACCGGGGGTCGGCGGCCAGCGCCCGGGCGATTTCCACGCGGCGGCGTTCGCCCCCCGACAGGCTGATTCCGCTCTGCTTGCGCAAATGCGCCACATGCAATTCTTCCAGCAGCTCGTCGGCCAGTGCCAGCCGCTGGCCGCGATCCAGCTCGGCGCGCGTTTCCAGGATGGCCAGCACATTGTCGAACACGCTCAACTTGCGGAAGATCGACGCTTCCTGGGGCAGATAGCCGATGCCGAGCCGGGCGCGGGCATGCATGGGCAGACGGGTGATGTCGCGACCGTCCAGTTCCACCCGGCCGCCGTCGCAGCCGATCAGGCCCACCAGCATGTAGAAACTGGTGGTCTTGCCGGCGCCGTTGGGGCCGAGCAGCCCGACCACTTCGCCACTGTCGACGGTGATCGAGGCATGATCGACCACTTGCCGGTTGCGGTAGCGCTTGACGATATTGATTGCCTGGAGTCGGCTCACGATCAGCGGCGCGGTTGAATGATGAACTCGATGCGCCCGCCCGGTGGACCGCTGGCATTGACCTGATCCCGGTCGAGGTCGTAGACGATGCGCTCGCCGGTAAACTCGTCACCGCCCTGGACGAAGTGGGCATTGCCGGAGACCACGACCCGGGCGGCTGCGGCATCGTATTCCACCCGTTGACCGGTACCGTCGATGCGCGGTTTGTCGATACTCGGCTGGTAGCGGAAACGAGCCGGTTGGCCGGTCGCTTCCATGCGCTGAAAGCGTCCATCGGCATCGAATATCACGACCGCCTGCTCGGCCCCCAGATACATGGTGCCTTGACTGACTTCGACATTCCCCTCATAGGTGCTGACCCCGGTACGCTGGTCGAAGCTGGCGCGATTGGCTTGCAGTCGGATCGGCTGCTCGCGGTCCTCGGGTAGTCCCGAGGCGGTGGCGGCCAGCAGGGCCAGCAGCAGGCTAGCGTAGCGGTGGCGCATATTCACCACGTACCTCCCACAGTAGTTGCAGCCGCCGCTCCTCCAGATCGGCTCGCATGCCCGTGCCGCGCAGCCAGCCGTTGGGCGTTTCCAGTCGCACCTCGGCATCCGTGCTCAGCAGGTTCAGTCGCGGGCGATAGATCAGGTCGCGGGTGCGGATGGTAACCGGTGGACGCTGGGCGCTGGCGGATTGATAGGCGTCCACGGCCTGTTGCAGCACCACCAGGGACTGATCGGCCGATACCCAGCCCTGCTCGGCGTCGATCAGCCAGTCGCGGGTGCCGTCGGCGGCGAAGATCTCGAACCGTGGCTGGTGGATCTCGGTACCCCGCTCGTCGGCCAGTTCCACCAGATGGGGGGAGCTCAAGGTGTACAGGCGGACGCCCTGCTCGTCCAGGCGGGTGGCCAGAAAGCGATCCAGAAACAGGCTGGGCCCCGAAGGCTCGCGCGGTCGATCGGGTTCCAGCGAGGCGCGGATGCTGAACAACAGCCACAGACTGGCGCCGGCCAGCAGCAGCAGGCCGCCGTAATAGAGCAAGGGCCGCAGGGACATGGGCTCAGACGACCCCGGCCCGGAACAGGTCGTGCATATTGAAGGCACCGATCAGCTGCTGTTCGGCATCGACCACGGGCAAGGCGAGGATTTTGCGTGACTCCATCAGGGCGACCGCCTCGGCTGCCAGCAGGTCCGGGCCCACGGTCTGGCCGGGCGAGGTCATCAACTCGCCGATGCGCAGCGCGTGGATGTCCAGCCGCCGCTCCAGGGTGCGGCGCAGATCACCGTCGGTGAATACGCCCAGCACCCGGTCGTCGGCATCGGTGATCACGGTCATGCCCAGACCCTTGCTGGAGATTTCCAGCAGCGCCCGGGGCAGGGGATCATCGAGTCGATTGCGGGGAATTCGCTCGCCGCTGTGCATGACATCGGCCACCCGCAGCAGCAGCCGCCGGCCCAGCCGACCACCCGGATGGGACCGGGCGAAATCCGCGCTGCTGAAGCCGCGGGCGTCCAGCAGGGCGACGGCCAGGGCATC
>CAYMHN010000055.1:0-11135 GCA_964390235.1 uncultured Candidatus Competibacteraceae bacterium | reverse complement strand
CTCCCCGAACAGCGCCTGGCTGGAAACCGCGCTGCGGTCGATCAGCGCGGCCGGGCTGGTCGAACTGCATCCGCTGCGGACCGCTGCCCTCCCCTGCCTGGAAGCCCGCATCGAGACGCCGGACGGCTTGAAGACCCTGTAGATTTCTCAGAATACTCCCGCTTCCAGACCCGCCGCCATCAGCATGCCCAGTTCCTCGCACTGGGTGACGAACTCGTCCTGGAACTCGCCGCGACAGATCAGCGGCTCCTGTACCGCCTTCCAGCGCAGTCCGGTGACGATGCCCTGCACCGCCCGGCGAGTGCCGGTCCCGTCATGGCCGGCGCGGATGTACAGGGCATAGGGCAGGCCCTCGGTTTTTTCCAGGCAAGGGTAGTAGCTGCGATCGAAGAAGTCCTTGAGCGCGCCACTCATGTAGCCGAGGTTTTCGGTGGTGCCCAGGATGATGCCGTCGGTCGCCAGCACATCGTCCGGGCCGGCTTCCAGCGGTGGCTTGTGGAGCACCTCGACGCCTTCGATGTCCTCATGCCGGGCGCCGCGCAGCACCGCCTCGCACAACTTGCGGGTGTTGGCCGAGGGCACGTGGGCGACCACCAGCAGACGCTTGTCGTCAGCCATGACGCTGCAAGTCGTCGGCGGCAAGCTGTTGTTCGATGACCACTTCGATATCGACCGCCCGCACCGCGCCTATGGTGCACTCCTCGATGCCCTCCAGGCACAGCCCGCTCATCGCGGCGCGCTCGAACGACTCCAGGGCGGCGCGGGCACAGGCCTCCCGCACCGCCTCGGCCAGCCGGCGCTGTGCGTCGCTATTCACGGATACCACCCCTGGTCAGTTCCAGCGGGTCGAGCAACCGTTCCAGTTCCTCTCGACTCAGGTCGGTCTTTTCCAGCGCCACCTCGATCACCGGCCGGCCCTGGGCATAGGCCTGCTTGGCGATGGCGGCACCCTGCTCGTAGCCGATCACGCGATTCAGCGCGGTAACCAGGATCGGGTTGCGATCCAGCTGTTCGCGCAGCCGCTCCTGCTTGACCGTGAAACCGCGCAGCGCCTTGTCAGCCAGCAGTCGGCCGGCATTGCTCAGCAGTTCCAGCGATTGCAGCAGGTCGTGAGCGATCAGCGGCAGCATCACATTGAGCTGGAAATTGCCGGACTGACCGGCAATGGTGATGCTGGCGTCGTTGCCGATCACCCGCGCGCAGACCATGGCCATGGCCTCGGGAATCACCGGGTTGACCTTGCCCGGCATGATGCTGGAGCCAGGCTGCAAGGCCGGCAGCTCGATCTCGGCCAAACCGGTCAGCGGTCCGGAATTCATCCAGCGCAAATCATTGGCGATCTTCATCAGGCTGACGGCGATGGTCTTGAGCTGACCGGACAGTTCCACCGCCGCATCCTGACTGGACAGGCTGACGAAGTAATCGCTGCTGGTGACGAGTTCCAGCCCGGCACGCTCCGACAAACGGCGGGCGAAGCGCTGACCGAATTCGGGGTGGGCATTGATCCCGCTGCCCACCGCGGTACCACCCTGGGCCAATGCCCGCAGTCGCGGCAGGACGGCATCCAGCCGCTCGACACCATGGCGCAGCTGGGCCGCCCAAGCGCCCAGTTCCTGACCCAGAGTGACCGGCATGGCATCCATCAGGTGGGTGCGGCCGGTCTTGACCACGGCATCGAGTTCGCGGGCACGGTCCTCCAGCGTATCGATCAGATGGTTCAGGGCTGGCTTGAGCCGCTCTTGCACGCCCAGCATGGCGCTCAGGTGGATCGCGGTGGGGATCACGTCGTTGCTGCTCTGGCTCATGTTGACGTGATCGTTGGGATGGACCTGATTGGCAGGATTCCCCACGCTCAAGGTATCGCTGGCCAGCCTGGCGATCACCTCGTTGGCGTTCATGTTCGAACTGGTGCCGGAACCGGTCTGGAACACATCGACCGGAAAGTGCGCGTCGTAGCGGCCTTCCGCCACTGCCAGCGCGGCATCGCGGATCGCCTCGGCGCGCAGCTGATCCAGCAGCCCCAGATCGGCATTGACCTCGGCAGCGGCGGCCTTGATCAGACCCAGGGCACGGATGAAGGCGCGCGGCATGCGCAGGCCGCTGATCGGAAAATTCTCCACCGCGCGCTGGGTCTGGGCGCCGTAAAGGGCATCGCCCGGTACTTGTAGCTCGCCCATGCTGTCACGTTCGGTACGGTAATGATTGCTCATGGTGACCTCCTCATTGCAAGACATCGCGCAACTGCGCGCGCAGTTCACCGAGCGGATAACGCGCCTGCACCGGCACGTGCAGGATGGGAATCCCAGCGACCTTCAGCGCCGCGTCGACGAAGGCATCGCGCTCGCGCCGCTCGGCCCGTTCGTGTGAACGGTCATCCAGTTCGACCACGCATAGAATGCGATGGCTGACATTATCGCAGACCACGTAGTCGACATGTTTGCAGGCAATCGCATTAAAGGCCTGGAAGTAATGTCGCCCCGACATCCCCGGGCGCACCTTGATCACATCGGCCAGCCGGACCTTGGCGTAGATCCGCCCGCGTCCGTCCAGGGCTTGTTCCAGAACCCGAAAGAAGCGCAGCTCCGCCGCCGAGTACAGGGTGTCGCAGGATTGGTAGGGGAATCGTCGCCGCCCGCGCAACAAAGCGGCCAGGATCAACAACAGCATCAGCACACCGGCGCCCAGGCCGATCCATAGCCCCGCATCCAGCCCGGTCACGCGCGCGGCTCTACACCCGGCCGCCAGAGCGCATCGCCCAGACCCGAGGCGCGCAATGAACGGCGCTTCACGGCCGCTGCCACGGCCGCCGGCGCAGCCCACAGCTCGATGCGGGAACGGGCCCGCGTGATCGCGGTATACAACAGCTCCCGGCCGAGTATGCGGTTGTCCTCCGGCGGCAGTACGATCAGCGCCTGGTCGAACTCCGAGCCCTGACTCTTGTGGATGGTCATGGCGAATACGGTCTCATGCGCCGGCAGCCGCGTCGGTGTCAGTTGCCGCAACCCGCCATCACTGGTCTGGAACCAGATGCGCAGCTGCCCCTCGGCATCCGGCAGGCACAGGCCGATATCGCCGTTGTACAGCCGCAGTTGATAGTCGTTGCGGGTAATCAGCACCGGTCGCCCCGGATACCAGGGAGAGTTACCGCGGCGCTGGACGGAGGGTATCAGCCGGCGACGTTCCAGTACCCCCTCGATCAGCGGATTCAGCTGCTCCACCCCGAATGGCCCCCTGCGCAAGGCGCACAGCACCCGGAACCGGTCGAAAGCCGCGAACACCTCGGCCGGCGCACTACCCTCGGCCAGCAGCCGCAAATACGGTCCGAAACCCTCGGCCAGGCGCAGCGCCAGCTGATCGGACAGCCCGCGGCCGCTCAGGGAGCGCCAGCGGATATCCGGATACCGGGCACCACGCAGCAGCTTCAGCGCCGGTTCCTGCTTACCCTGGTTGACCATTCGCGCCAGCCGGCCGATGCCGCTGGCGGCCCCGAAACGATAGCTGTGACGCAGTTGCACCACACAATCACTCAAGGGTGACTGACTCGACCGTCCCCGCGGCAGCGCTTCGCTGGTCAGCGCCAGCAGTCGCTCCCGAAAACCGGTCGAAAAGCCCGGCGCCGTACCGCAGATATCACCCAGCACCGCCCCCGCTTCGACCGAGGCCAGTTGGTCCTTGTCGCCGAGCAGAATCAGCCGGGCGGTCGGAGGCAAGGCCTCGATCAACTTGGTCATCAGGGCCAGATCGATCATCGACGCTTCGTCGACGATCAGCACGTCCAGCAGCAAGGGATTGTCCATGCCGTGGCGAAAGCTCACCCCGTCCGGCAAAGGCCCCAGCAAGCGGTGGATGGTCTGGGCCCGATCCGGTATCGCCGCCTGCAGTTCGGGAGTCAGCTCAAGCTGTCGCAGACCGAAGCGGATCGCCTCCTGCATGCGAGCCGCCGCCTTGCCGGTGGGCGCGGCCAGGGCGATGATCGGTGGTTTGTCACCGGCCTGGCCGAGCAGCAGGGCCAGTACCCGCAGCACGGTGCTGGTCTTGCCGGTACCCGGCCCCCCGGAAATCACGCACAAACGCCGCAGCAGCGCGGTCGCCGCCGCCACCTTCTGCCAGTTGACCCGCGGACCCGGTGGACCGAACAAGCGCTCCAGGTCGTCGGCCAGTCGCGTCGGGTCGAGGTCATCCGCGAACCAGCGGGCACGCGCCAGCAGTTGCTTGGCCAGACGCTGTTCGTAATCCCAGTAACGGTACAGATAGAGCCGCTTGCGGCGATCCAGGATCAAGGGCTGGAACTGGCCCGGGCGGCCGACCAGGGGACTGCGACGCAAGACCCGGCTCCAGTCATTCAGTGCCGGAGCGATGATCGGTGGCTCCGCGGCCTCGAATAGCGTTTCTCCGGCCAGTGCCGGCAGGCTGACACAGACGTTGCCGTTACCGGTCCAGTGGCTGACCAGACAGGTCGCCAGCAACACCTCGGGATTCCGCTCCCCGGTCTTGTCGCTCAGAAACCGGGTGAACCGCAGGTCCAGATCGGTGATTCGACCGGAGTCATACAGCGCCTGGAGGGTTGGGACCACGCTCGGTTCCCTTATCCCGCCGCCTTGCTGTCAGCGAAACCGTGATTCACGTCCCGATGCATCACTTCGTCCGCACGGACGGCGATTACCACCTCCCGCAACCTGGCATTGGCGGGAAGATGCCAGTAGTCGATCGCCACTTGCGGTGCCGGAACGTTTTCCTCCAGGCCCTCGTCGATCCGCTGCAGATACTGGGTATAGCTGGTAACGGCCTCCTCCTCGAAGTACCCCACCAGCCTATGGGCGGTTTTCTCGGAGATCAGATAAAGCAGAAAGAACGTGTTGTAGAAGACGCCTTGCACGATCACCACGATGAACCGCTCGAACCAGGTGGGTCGGATGATCTCCATGAAGGTCATCAAGTGCATGCGCTCGTTCTCGGCTTCGTCCAGCAGAGTGAAAATCCAGCCATCATCGTCACGCAATCGACGCAGCGACTTCAGATGCTGCAAGGTACCGCCGACCATGCCCGGTACCGCCGCGACGGTTTCCAGCACGATGGCGCGATTCCCGTACCGCTTGGCGAAAAAGACATCCGCCATGAACCGCAGGAGTTTCACGACCGTGAAGGCGAAATGGTCCGAAAAACCGCTGGGCGGGTGATGGTGCGTCAGATCCAATCCCGCATCATCCCGATCATGGTAGGTCTTGCGGGTCGGGGTGATACGGTTGCGCTCGGAATCGCTCACGCGGACGGCCTCCTGTTGGCGGGAATCATGAATCTCTCCGAAATGGTTTTTCTTTAGTGTATACTGAAACTTATTGATGGCATTATTTTCGTACCGGGTACCGCGCCCAGAATCACGATTATAAACATGAACAGTGCGAACCTCACCCAACCGGATGTAACCCTGCTGCTCGACAGGGATGGCGTGATACGGGAAGCCACCTTGTCGAATGCGCTCGCCGAGGAAGGCATCGATGCCTGGATCGGGCGGCCCTGGGAGGAGACGGTTGCGGACGTGGGTGTTTCCAAGGTCAGGCGGATGGTCGAGGATGCCCGTACCAGCCGGGTTTCGGTATTCCGCCAGATCAATCAGTGTTTTCCCAGCGGCCAACAGCTACTGATGGAATACACGACCGTCAGTCTCGGTGAACAGGCCGGTCTGATTGCCATCGGCAAAAGCCTGCAAGCGGTCGCGGAACTCCAGTCACGGCTGATCGCCGCCCAGCAGGCCATGGAGCGGGACTACTGGAAGCTGCGCGAAATCGAGACCCGCTACCGGCTGCTGTTCGACGCCTCGAACGAGGCCGTGCTGCTGATCCGGGCTAGCGATCTCAATATCGTCGAGTCCAATCCCGCCGCCATTCGGGCCCTGGGGCTCTCGCCCGTGGGTCGGGTATTCCCGCAGGAACTACCGGCTCGGGAGCGTGACGCCTTTCAATCCATGTTGCTGAGGGTGCGCGAGCATGGCCGATCACCCGGCATTCTGGTCCATCTCGGCAGCGCCCGGGAGCCCTGGCGGGTACGGGCCTCACTGATACCCGCCACCCAGGGTCCCTGCTTTTTACTCCAACTGACCCCGGTGGGAACCGTACAGCTGGAAATGGTGCCCGCCAATCGGATTTCCGTCCAGGATCTGATCACGCGAGGACCTGACGGTTTCGTGGTCATAGACCGCCAGGGCGGTATTCTCCGGACCAACCAGGCGTTCCTCGATCTTATCCAGATCGGTGCCGATGCCGATGCCATCGGCAAGCCTCTGGATCGCTGGCTGGGCAGACCGGGCGCCGACCTGAGCGTGCTGCTCGCCATCGCACTCAAACAGGGTTCCGTCAGGCTCTACGCCACCACCCTCCGTGGTGAACTCGGCACCGATACCGATGTGGAAGCATCGGCTACTTGCAACACTCGGAACGATCCGCAATACATCGGCCTGCTGATCCGTGATGTTGGGTGGCGACTCGCCCCACCGAAACCGGATAAGGAACTCGCCGCCTTGCTCGCCGGTCTCGCCGAGCAGATCGGTCGAACCCCGTTGCGCAAGCTGTTGAAGGACACGACCAGCGTGATCGAACGCCATTCCATAGAGGCCGCCCTGGAACTGACCAGTGACAACCGCAGCGCGGCTGCTGAACTTCTGGGCCTCAGCCGACAAACCCTGTATGTGAAGCTCAATCAGTACGGGTTTCCCGTGGACACCACATCAGACCGGAAGCATTGATCGGGGGAGAACCCTGACGTGGCGCCGCTGAGTTCTCCGGCACCCGCCTTCGGACAAGCCGATCTGTCCAATTGCGAGCTGGAACAGATCCATCTCGCCGGCTCGATCCAGCCCCATGGTGCCTTGCTGGTGGTCCGCGAGCCGGATCACGTCATCGTGCAGAGCAGTGAAAATGCATCCGCCTTCCTTAATCTTGACGGCGATGTTTCGGGGCTATCCCTGGATCGGCTGCCGGGCAACCTCGCGCAGCGTCTGCGCCCGCATCTGAAAGATCCGTTGACCACCATTCCCAGAGCGGTGCGCTGTCGCATCGGCGAGCCCGCCACCGAATTCGATAGCCTGCTACACCGCCCGCCGGGAGGTGGCTTGATCATCGAACTGGAACGCGCCGGACCCACGGTCGACCTGTCCCGGCATGTCGAGGGGGCGCTGCGAACCATCCAGCAGTCGGCCTCTCTGCGCGCACTGTGCGATGAGACGGCCCGCCTGTTCAAGGAGCTTAGCGGCTACGACCGGGTCATGGTGTACCGTTTCGATGAACAGGGTCATGGCGAAGTCTATTCCGAGTGCTGCGAGCCAGCACTGGAACCATTTCTGGGGAATCGCTATCCGGCCTCCGACATTCCCCGAATCGCCCGCCGCCTTTACGAACAGAACCGCGTCCGGGTGCTGGTCGACGTCGAATATGCGCCGGTTCCGCTCGTCCCCCGGCGGTCGCCCATCACCGGCCGGGAGCTGGACATGTCGTTGTGCTTTCTGCGCAGCATGTCACCGATCCACATCCAGTACCTCAAGAACATGGGTGTGGGTGCCACTTTGGTGGTCTCCCTGGTCGTCGGCGGCAAGCTATGGGGCCTGATCGCCTGCCATCATTACGCACCCCGTTTCGTCCATTACGAGGTCCGCACGGTGTGCGAACTGCTGGCCGAGACCATCGCCACCCGGATCGCCGCCCTCGAGAGCTTTGCCCTGGCTCAGGTCGAACTGTCGGTCCAGCGTCTGGAACAGCGGATGATCGATGCCATATCCCGGGACGGTGACTGGCGAACCGGTCTGTTCGACGGTTCGCAGTCGCTGCTCCAGCCGCTCGATGCTACCGGTGCCGCACTGCTGTTCGAGGGTCAGGTACTTACCGCCGGTGATGTGCCGGGTACCCAGCAACTCCGGCAAATCGGCGCCTGGCTGGATGGCCAGGCCCGGGACTCGGTCATCGCCACCGCATCCCTGGGGATCGATGAACCGAAATTCGCGTCATTGATTCCGGTAGCCAGCGGCCTCATCGCGACCCCGCTATCCAGCTCGCCGGGCGAGTATCTGCTCTGGTTTCGGCCGGAGCAGATCCGCACGGTCACCTGGGGAGGCAATCCGTTCAAACCGGTGCTGATCGGGAATAAGCCGTCGGAACTATCACCGCGACGATCATTCGCCCAATGGCATCAGCTGGTCCAGGGCACCGCCGAACCGTGGACCCCGGCGGATTGCGCCGCCGCGCGCCTGATCGGTGTCTCGGTGGCGGACGTGGTCGTACAGTTCCGCTCGGTGCGCATGCTGATAGCCCGGGACCAGTTGACTCAAATCAGCAGCCAGGTCCAGCTTTCCGAGCAACCGCTGACCATCATCGACCCGTCCGGTCGGATCCTGCTCAGCAACGAATCCTTTGCCCGGTTGGCGGGTCGAGCCCAGACCGATCTGCAACAGATCGAAGATCTGGCCGATTGTTTTTCCGACCCCGATGAGTTCCTCGGCAAACTGCGCGAATTGCTGCGCAACTGGAGGCTCTGGCGGGGCGAGGTCGGGCTGCGCACCGCAGCGGGCGAGATCAAATCCTTGACGGTGCGGGCCGATCCGGTATTCGCGGCACCGAATCGGGTGCTCGGTTTCGTGCTGCTGTTCACCGATCTGGCCGAACAAAAAGCCGCCGACGCAGCCCGGCGCCGGTTCCAGGAAGGCATAGTCGAGCGGCACTGGGTCAGCACGGTGCGGCTGGACTCCAAGGCCGATCTGATCTATCGGAATCTATTGTCTCCGGTGGTCGACAATGCCCAACTCGCGGCTCTGGAGATCACCGACGACGTGGACCTGGCTCGGATGCCCGAGATGTTGCATAGTATCCAGGCTTCCACCACCCGCTCCGCCGAACTGCTGGCCTACCTGGTGTGGCACGCCAACCGCACCTCGGAAAACGATGGTTAGCCGGTAACCGCCTGCACCTCCTCGGCCAGCTCGATATTGAGCTGGAAGGCCACGCTGGCTTCGTCGAGCACCGCCTCCGGGTCCAGGATTTCAGCCGCTGCCCGATCGAACTTGGCCCGGAATTCGGTCCGGTACGCGACCGGATCGGCAATCGCCGGATACGCGTAAAACGCCAGTGACTCGGTCCCCAATCCCAGGCTGAGCATCAGTCTCCGCTCCACCACTCGTCCTCCGTTCAGATCCCCCAGATAGCGGACGTAAGCATGGCCGATCAGGCGCGCCCCATCACCCATGGCCGCCGTCTCGATTCGTCGGGCGTAGCGTGCACCCGCTGGCAGCAGCGCTAGCGCGCGGCTCCAGCTCGGATCGTATAGCGCCGCCAGATCGGACGCCATGGCCTTGGCACGGTAAACCTCGGGCCGTGCGAAGTCCCGCACGCCCGGGGTTCGGCCATGCTGTTCCAGGGACAGCTCCAGCTGCCGGTAGGCCGGCAATAGGTTGCGCAGAAACAGGGCATAGCCGTAGCGACTCGCCCGTCCCAGCAGCAGCTCGCGAATGATGCCGGAATGCTCCGCCTGGCGGTGCAGAACTCGGGTACGCTCGCGGAGCCGGTCGGCCAGCCCGACGTCGCTAGCCGGGCAGTTCTGAATAGTCACGGGTTCTCACGCATTTTTGACGGTTCATCACAGGATTTTCATGCCATTGACCACGGTGCCATGACGCCCGGTGGGCACACTGTCCCCGTCCTTGTGGAACCGTGTCCGCAAGACTTGCGACTAGCGACGGGAGACATCCATGTTGAAACGAGTATCCATCTTTGCCTACGGTGTGATCTGCTACGCGATCTTTTTCGCCACGTTTCTCTATGCCATCGGTTTCATAGGGAATTTCCTGGTACCCAAGACGATAGACGGGGCACCTCAGCAAGCCTGGACCGAGGCGCTGCTGATCAATCTGCTGCTGCTGGGCGTATTCGCCATCCAGCACAGCGTGATGGCGCGCCCGGCCTTCAAGCGCTGGTTGACCCGGATCGTGCCGGCAGAAGCCGAGCGCAGCACCTATGTACTCATGTCCAGTCTGGCGCTGATTCTGTTGTTCTGGCAGTGGCAGCCCCTGGGCGGCGTGATCTGGAATGTGCAGGATCCCATCGGTCAGGCGGTGCTGTACAGCTTGTATGGTTTCGGCTGGGCGCTGCTGCTGGTATCGACCTTTCTGATCAATCATTTCGATCTGTTCGGCCTGCGCCAGGTCTGGCTGCAACTGATCGGTAAACCCTACACCACGCTGCGTTTCGTCACCCCGGGACCCTATCGCATGGTGCGCCATCCCCTGTACGTGGGCTGGCTGTTCGCCTTCTGGGCGACACCGACCATGACGGTGACGCATCTGGTCTTCGCCCTGGCCACAACGGCCTATATCCTGATCGCCATCCAGCTGGAAGAGCGTGATCTGGTCGCGATTCATGGCAAGGACTATACCGATTACCGGCAGCGGGTACCGATGCTGATCCCCGGTTTCAGTCGCCGCAGAGCCGTGGCACTGGATCAAGCCCGGGTCTGAGCGGACTTCTCTCCTGCTGGGCGGCAGGACTCAGCTCCTGCCGCCCAGCAGAGCGTTCAAGCGAGCGAACAGCACCCCTGGATCGACCGGTTTGTGCAGCAGGGCGGCTGCTCCGACGGCGTTCAGAGTCTCCTCGGTAATCCCCTCCGCGTAGCCGGTAACCAGCGCCACCGGCAAATCCGGTCGCAGGAGCCGTATCTCCCGCGCCAGTTCCAGACCGGTCATGCGTGGCATGGTCTGATCGGTCAGAATGACATCGAAGGCCTCCGGCCGCGCGGCAATCACTTCCCTAGCCATCGCGCCGTCACCGGCAACCGTTACCTCCAGCCCCCAGCTCTGCAGCAACTCGCGCATGAAGTCGGCCACCATTTCCTCGTCATCGACCAGCAGGACCCGGCCCTTGAGCCGAGCGCCAGCCGGCGCCACGACCGGCAGCACACGCTCCGAGCACCCCGTCGATTGGTCCTCCAGGGCAGGCAGCAGAATCCGGAAGCTGGTTCCCTGTCCAGGTGTGGAATCGACCACGATATGGCCGCCGTGCTCGTGCACGATCCCGTGCACCGTCGCCAGACCCATGCCACTGCCCTTGCCCACCTCCTTGGTGGTGAAGAACGGCTCGAACATCCGCTCCTGGACATCGCGC
>CAYMHN010000054.1:0-11140 GCA_964390235.1 uncultured Candidatus Competibacteraceae bacterium | reverse complement strand
TGAGGTCGTGCATCAGCGTGCGGAGGAAATGAACGCCGAGGCCGCCGATCTGGCGGTCCTCGACCGAAGCCCCCAGACCAGCTCTTCCAATACCAGATTGGTGGAAGGCCGCTTCCGGGGGCAGCGCATGGGCCTCACAGAAATCGCTGACCGCGGCGGCCAGTCGCTCCATCTCCGCCAAGTCGTTGCGCAGCACCAGTTGCAACCGCAAAGCCCTCGCAGGCAACCTTTCCTGTACAACAGGCTAGTGGTTGAAGTTAAGTCTGAGCTCAGCCATTCCATTTCGCTCTGTCGACCGCACCCTATCGGCAAGCCGAGCAACCAGCATCGAGGACATCCGCATCATGGCGGCGTCGAGCGCGGCGTCGTCATCCTCATCGAGCAAGGCCTTGGCGTCCAGCGGTTCGTGCGCCGTAAGGGCAAGCGGCTGGCCAGGATAGCTCAGTCGGCAGGCCAGATCGAATTCGTCAAACGTGGCGGATAAGGTGACCGGTCCCTTGACGACGCCGGCATTCTCAATGGCCTCCAGTGCCTCGCCCACGGCAATGCCTGCGCGCATAATGACATCCTTGCGGGCGCCCCAGAGCTTCCCATTGTGTTCCAAGAACGCCGCCACGGAGTGCCCCGAGTGCGGGCCGGTAAGCGCTATCTGTTCGCGGCGCGTCACGCCAACGCGGAAGATCGCATTGAGCAGGATCGCCGCCAGCGCCGACACCGTGAGACCGGATTCGACGATCGTACGGCTCCATGCGGGAGCCGCCTCGACCAGGTCCGGAAGCAGCATGACCGCCAATCCCAGGACGATGGACAGGCCGACGGCAAAGGTTCGCTTCATGTTAAGCAGACGTGACAGGATCAGGTCCATACCGGCAACGATCATGAAGCATGCGGTGTAGACGAGAATGGCACCGACCACGGGCGCCGGCGTATAGACGATGAGTGCAGGTATGGCGGGCACAAATCCGACAATGCACAGCAGTGCGCCCGCGACGAAGCCGACATGGCGTGACATGACACCACTGGAATGGGCAAGGCCGATATTTGCGCTTGAAGTGCCGCTGGTCAGGGTTCCTGTCAGGCCATGCATGACGTTTGTGACCGAAAAGGCGATCACGGTTCTCGATACCAGCGACATGTCCGCCCGGCGCCACTTGGCATCGTTCAGTTTGTCCATGGTTAGCCCGCAAGCCAGCTGATCCATGGCGCCGAAAAGCTCAACCAGGAAGAACGCCAAGATTGCCGCCGGAACCAACTCAGGCATCGGGAGCCGGGTCGTCAGGAACGGCACGGCAAACGCTGGCAGGTCGGCCATGCCGCCGAAAGCGGCGAGATTGGTGACACCGGTCAGGAAGGCTACGATCACGCCGACCACCATGCCGATCAACACCGCGATGGTGCGCAGCTGCCGTGCCCCCCATACCGACAACACCACAATGCAGACCATGGTAGCGAGCGCAGCAATGATCGCGCCTGCCGAGACGGTTTCGCCGGGAACCAGCCCGGCGCTTCGACCCATGCCGCCGGCGACCAGGGAAACGCCCAGCATCAGCACCACGACGCCGGTAACCTCCGGCGGGAAGATAGGGCGCATACGTGGCAGGAAGCGGGCCAGAGAGATGATGAGAACGTGGGACAGTAGTACGGCTCCCATTGCTGCCCCGAGGCCGTACTCGAGGACGACTACGATGTACACGCCTATTGCAATCGGGCTTGGAATGCCGACTAACAGGAGTCCCGGCGTGACTCGGCTGCGTATCGCCTGAAGAATGGTGCCGAGCCCGATGATGAAGAACGTCGAGCCCACGAAATGGGCCGTTTCAACCTCGTCAAGGCCGATGCCGGTGCCCGCGAGCACGGCATAAATGCCAAACATCAGCGCCAGCAGAACGTGCTGTATACCGACGCTGACAACAACGTAAGCCGATGGCAGCTCGTCGATGGAATATAGGATTTCCTCCGGCTTCTCTCGTTTCGGCGAGAGAGGAACGGGAAACAGCCGATCAAGCCATCGCATCATGATAGTTTCGTTCAGGGGCTTTAAGGGTTTCCCGCGCTATCACCACGCACGCCAGCCGATGCCAGCCACTCAACCGATCCCGCTTGCGGCCTTGTCGGCATCATCGAAGATTTCGAAGAACGTGGAAAAGCCCCTGATTTCGAAGACCTGCCCACTTTGCCGACACTGCCCAGATGAGTCCCCGCGACTGGATCATAGTCAGACAGACTTGGCCGCGCCACTACAAACCCATAAGCTCGGTAAGACAGGAGGAGCTTAGGCTGACGGACAGTCCATGGTTGTCGGTTTCGAGCTTTGAACGGACATCAGCCGTGCAGTCCGCTGACCGAATAGGTCAGTAATTGCTCCGTCCGAGCGCCCACACCGAAACCTACCGCACCTCGCACCCGAAGGTGTTCGCCGCCGGCGACATGCGAAAGGGCCAGTCGCTGGTGGTCTGGGCGATCCGCGAGGGCCGCCAGGCGGCGCGCTCCATCGACCTGTTCCTCAGAGGCGAGTCCCCCTGCCGCGGTGAGACATTGCCTCACCGCCCGTGCACAACGCCGGTGCCGGAGTGCCTGAGCACGTTGAACTGGCCGTAGCTGCCGTTGAGGTCGAGCTCGATCGGACCCGAACTTTTGCTGCTCGCCATGCCGATCTCGGCCAGTTCGAACTCGATGCCGCTGGGTATGTCGATGCGCACCCGGTGCTCATCGCCGGTCGCCGGGCTCTTGATCGGCTGGCCCGTCGCCTCGACCAGTCCCGGAACCCTCACCCGGCCGGTGCGCGCCTCGATGTCGACCTCGAACTCGATGGGCTTGAACAGCGGCTCGTGATGGGTGCTCGCCATGGCATGGTACACCCACCAATGGGTCTTGGCCTCCTCGGTTTCCCCGCCGTAGAGCACCGTGGCAGTGCCTGGCGCTGTTTGGCGTCGGCGGTCTCGTCGATAATCGCCAGCATCTCGTCGTTGCCCTCAAAGATCGGGCCTGGCCAGGCGTAGAGAAGCACCGCCTTGAGGCCGTCGAGCCGCGCATCGCCGAAGTGGCCCCGCTCGATCCGGAAGGCCTCCAGGCCGCGGCAATTGCCGTGGGTCGGCAGGGACTCGAACTGGCACGGACAACCCCAGTCGCAGTTGCAGTTGCCGAACGAAACCTCTATATACCAGTCGACAGTACCAGTCGACAGTCGGCATGTCGCACCTCCCCTTGCTGGAGGTTCTATTGCTTCGGCTGGGCAAAGTTGGCGTGCGCCGAAATCTGCCAATTGTCGCCGTCGCGGCGGAACACCGACAGGCGCGGAGCCGTCGGGCTCACCGGTCCGCCGCCGATGACCGTTTCGGGCGGCAGGTCCAGGGTGTAGCGAACCACCATGAGGTCGCCGTGGACGGTGGCGATCAGGTTCGAAACGGCAGGCACGGAGGGAATGTAGGGCAGCCCGGTCGCCAGGTACTCCTCCTTCGTGTAGCCCGAGCCGTCGGCCCGCTGGAGCTGGAATTCCGGCGCCAGGACGGCGCCGACCTGGCCTGCATCGCCGCTCGACACCGCGGTCAGCCACCTTATCACGGCGGCCTGGGCCTGTGCGGCCGTCGCGCCGCTCTCCTGAGCTGTGGCGCGCTCGCCGCTCGACATCATCACCCCAAGACACAGCACGACGGCAATCGCCACGCCACGTCCGACGCTTATGCTGCGCAACATCGTTTCCTCCCTTAATTGCTGAGCTTACATTCCCCAGATGGCCCCCAATATCTGCCCGATGATAGCCGAACAGGCCGAATCGGGGAACCATGAACTGTTCTTGAGCCCGAGCAGCGCTGGATCGGACGCACCGGCCAAGTGCTGCGGCCGATTTCGGGTCGATTTTGCCTCATCCGGACACACCTATCCCTCGCTCTCCCTCGTTTCTTCCCTCCGTTCAGGCCATGGCCGGGACAGGGCGTCGCAGTTCGATCCGCCGCAGGATCCCGGACAGATCGCGGGGCCGGTTCGCGGGTCCACAAGCCGCTCTCCGGCCACCTCAGTCAATCCGAGGGCCTCGTCAAGCTCCCGGAAAGGCAGAAGCCCCCGCATCGGACGTGACCTTCGATCCGTGGCATTGCAGCTTCAGGCGCCGGTCGAAATTAAGCCGCAGTCCCCCGGATCCACGTTCACCTATCAGGGGAGCCATCCCAACCCCTCCAATCCACCGACAAAGCATTGATTCGTATAGAATAATCTCGTCGCCATGTCGCCAAATCGTGGCTCATGTGGGAAATTGGGGATCAACAGGAAATCGCCGACATGAACGCAACCCGCACTCCCCATCCGTTGGCCGAGTTGCGAATCTCTGCTTAGTAGGCAGTCTGTGCAGATCGAGAACGACTATGTAAAGCGGTCTACAATGGCGATATCGATCTCATCGAGGCTATGGATCCCGTCGACGAGCTCAGCGGGAGCTTCGACAACGGCCCGTCAGGCATGGCTTCGGTGAGCTTGACACTGTGAACCAACCTATGCCGCGACGATTCGCAAGGAGCACGGATCCGAGTACCCGGTGGTGGTGATCCCGGTGAAGACGCAACACTATGCCATGCTGCAGCAGAACCTGCTTTATGCTGGCGTCCAGGGCAAGTGCCTCGCCGTGCTGGTGGGCCAGATGAGGGCGATCGCCATTGTGGTGCGCAACGTTTACGGGCGGCGGCGCATGGAGAGAGCAAATGGATGAAGTTGATTCATGACTGAGGCTAGTGCTGACATCACCACCTCCTTCAGGCGGCTCGGCATGGCCGGTGTGGTCCTGCAATTTGGCGCTCATCCGGACGACGAGGACGCCGGGCTGATCACCTACATGGCGCGTAAGCATGCGGTACGGGTGGTCTACTGGTCAGCTACGCGTGGGGAGGGCGGGCAGAACCGGATCGGTCCCTACAAGGCCGAGGCGCTTGGAATTTATCGGACGTGGGAAAGCCTGGCGGCCCGTGCTCTCGACGGGGGAGAGGCACTGTTCGGCCCGTTCTATGACTTCGGGTTTGCCAAGAACGGTGAAGAGACTCAGCAAAAGTGGGGCCGCAGGGGCATTGTGAGCGAGCTTGTGCGCGCCATCCGCTTCGTCCAGCCTCACATTGTCATCTCGCGCTGGACCGGGACATCTGCAGATGGCCACGGTCACCATCAGGCGATCGGTGCCCTCGTGCCAGAGGCGTTCGAGGCGGCTGCGGACCCGGCGCAGTTTCCTGAGCTTAACGCGCAAGGCTTGGGGGCCTGGTCGGCCACAAAGCTATATGTCTCGATGGAAGGCGACTGGCAGCCAGGCGAAACAATTACCCTGGGCCGCATGGTGCCCGAGTATGAAACCGCCGAATACGTCCGTATCAACTCCGGCGAGTTCGACCCGCTGCTCGGCCGTACCTATCAGGAACAAGCGTGGGCCGCCTTTAACAAGCATCGCACTCAGGGCATCGGCTTCGCTCCGGAGCACGGCGACCATTATTATTACTATCGACTGGTGAGGTCGACGGTCTCGGTCCCGAAGCGGGAGCGAACTTTCTTTGAAGGCTTCGACCCCAGCCTAGTCGGCCTCGCTGACCATCAGAATGCTTGTGGGCAAGTCGATCGAGAGGTGCTGGTGCCCGTTCAGAACCTGGCCGAGCGGGCCTTTCGCTTGTACCTCGAAGGGAATCTGCAGGAAGCTGCGCATCTGCTTCTGGAAGGCCGGCACCTGTTAGAGGAGTTGTCCAGCCGGCTGTCATGTGTGGAGGAATGCAGCGCCATTGCCAAGTACCTGGTTCACAAAGGTGGGGAGTTCAACGACCTCGCGGTGCGCTGCCTCGGCCTGAAGCTGGATTGCCAGCTGGATCGCGCCCGCATCTCGCCCGGGCAGGCGGTTCGCGTATCCGTGCGCCTCTGGAACCCGCTCGGCCTGCAATCCGCTTCCGTCGACCTTGCTGTGGAGGTGCCGGCTGGATGGGAAGTAGTTTTGGACGAGACGTCGCCCTCGTCGCTGTCCTCCAGCCACTTGATGATGGAAGTTTCCTATCGGGTAAAGTCGCCGGCTACGGCTGATCTGTCGTGCCCCTATTGGCTGAGGCGTCCTCGCTCCCCGTATCGGTACTCCTGGCCTGAACCGCCTCCGCTGGAGCACCCGTTTGGACCGCCGCTCATCGCTGCGCGATGTCGAATCGGCCTGGGCCAGCGAGACATACTTATGCACGCTCCGGGACGGCGGCGGGAGGCCTTCCCCGGAGGCTACCGCGAGCTCCCACTGTCGGTTATTCCGCCGATCTCGTTTCGGCCAAAGAGCCTCAACATCTTTCTGCCGACCGGTGCCGCTGAGAAGCAACTTGAGCTCTTGGCGACCGCCCGCAGCAGTGCAACCGACGACGGAGCGGCTGACGGGTTGCTGACCGTTGATGCGCCGCCCGGCTGGCGGGTGACCCCGAGCGCGCATACGGTGCTGCTTTCGACACCAGATGACCTTCTGTCGCTGTCCTTTGCTGTCCAAGTTCCGGCGGGCGAACCGGCGGGGCGGTATCCGTTGCGTTACGTGGTCCGCTGTGGTGAGGTCGGGTACGACACGCTGTCAGAAACCGTGCGGGCGGGCGAGCACGCCATGGAGCAGCCCGACGAGAGTTCCTGTCTGAGAGAGGAATACGTCACTGCGCCCGCCGTTCTGCAGGTGCATCTGATAGATGTGACCTTCGCCCGCGGCTATCGCTATGCGTATGTCAAGGGCGCCGCAGAGTCAATCATTGACGCCCTGGACCATTTCGGAGTCGAGTTCCATCTCATCTCAGACAACGAGATGGGCTACCTTGATTTCGGCCAATTCGATGCGATTGTCATTGGCCCCGATGCCTACTTGACGCGTGACGAGTTGCGGAAGAATGCGTCCCGTTTCCTGAAATATGTTGCCGGTGGCGGTACTTTGATCGTGCAGTACCAAAACTACACCTTTCAATCGGGCAATTTCTGCCCATATCCGTTTCGGTTTAATCAGCCCCACGACAGAATAACTGTTGCGGACGCGCCGGTGACCGTGATCCGCCCGGAGCACTTCGTGTTCCATGTCCCGAACCAAATTGTCGCTGCCGATTTCGCTGACTGGGTTCAGGACCGTGGCATGTATTTCTTCGGTGAATGGGATCAACGCTATGAGGCCTGCCTGGCCTGCAATGATCCTGGTGAGGAGCCTAAGATGGGTGGCCTGCTCATCACCGGATATGGCCGAGGTACGTACGTCTACACGGGCTATTCTTTTCACCGCCAGATCCCCGCGGGCGTGAGCGGCGCCTTCCGCTTGTTCGCGAACTTGCTGGGCATTCCGGAAGCGCGCATCCGAGAGCGCGTCGGGCAGTTGAAGAGCGTTCCCATGCTCGCCGATCTGAGACCGGAGCAGCTCGAGCAGGCAGCACGACTGGTGGGCGAACGGTGGCTGACGGACGGCGCCTACCTTTGTCACGAGGGCGAGGCGGGACACGAGTTGTTCGTCGTGCTCTCTGGAGAGATCGAGGTTATCAAGGAATTGACAGAGCAGCCGCGGATCATCTACCGTGCGGGACCTGGAGAAACCATTGGCGAACTTGCGGTTCTGGCAGATATCCCTCGCACCGCTGCGTTGCGGGCGAAAGGTCGGGTACATATGCTCACAATGGAGGGCAGGCAGTTCCGGGCCTTGATGCACACCAATCCCGCCATGACGGATCGGATCATCGGAGTGCTCGTGCGCAGGTTATCCGGTGTTGCGGATTGATCGACTTATGCGCATTGGGGTTCTCTGCCACTCCAGCTATGGCGGCAGCACACAAGTGGCGGTCGGCATGGCCAACGAGTTGTGTCGGCGCGGTCACCGGGTGCACCTGTTCGCACAGGCCATGCCATTCGGGGGTCGACGGAACGCCAGTGGCGTCGATGTGCAGACGCCGACGCCTACAGGGATGCCAATGGGCGCGCGGACAGATGGCCACCTGCACATCGACTGGAGTAAGTACGAAGAAAGGCTGTTCGTGGACTGCGTCTTCAAGGTTGCTGCCGAGAAGCGGCTGGACGTGATTCACTTCCACTACGCCCTCCCATTCGCGTTCCTTGCCCTTCAGCTGCGCCAGCGCCTCGGCGGGCAGGCGCCGGTTCTGTGCGGGACACTGCATGGAACTGATGTCAGCGTGCACGGGCGAGACCCGCGGCGCCGTATGGCCTTGGAGGCAGCGCTTAAACAGCTGGACGCTATTACCACCGTTTCCCGCAATCATGCCGGACTTGCACAGGGCGCGTTCCGGCTCTCAGCGCCACCTCACGTCATTCCCAACTTCGTGGAAACCGCTGAGTTCTGTCCGTCTCCAACCCTAGCCGCGGTGACAGGGCGTAAACAACGTCGCGTGCGCCTCGTGCATGTGTCGAACTTCCGCCCTATTAAACGACCTATTGATGTGGCCCGCATCTTTATCGGCCTTCGACAGTGCATGGATGCGGAGCTATGGCTGGTGGGCGACGGCGTGCAATTGCACGACACATTGGATCTTTTGCGCGCCGCGGGCCTCTCGGGCGACGTTCGGCACTTTGGCATGCGCGATGATGTCGGCGATTTGGTACGCCGCGCAGATCTGAAGGTCGTGACAAGCGCCGCGGAGAGCTTTTGCCTTGCTGCGCTGGAGGCGATGGCCTGTGGAGTCCCCGTGCTTGCGACGCGGGTCGGTGGAATTCCCGAGGTGGTCGAGGATGGCAGAACAGGATTCTTGTTCACCCCTGGGAGGATCCAGGAAGCGGTCGCGTTGGCCAAGACCATTCTCGCTCATCCACAGCAATATCGGCGGATGAGTGCTGCGGCGGTTCGTAGGGCTGCACAGTTCGGTGTCGCCGAAGCAGTTTCTGCCTACGAGCACCTCTACCGGAAACTCCTTGATGGTGCGGCGGGCCATGGCCACTGGTGCGGGACTCAGCGTGCTGCCATTGGATAGCATTCGGCACGAGTCCAAGTCGCTTAGCGATCTTGCCCGGACAGTCGAGGGTCGAGGGTTTCTACGCAAGCGCGGCGTCTATTTCGATCCGAACGAGTTTCTCGAGCGGCTGGAAGCACCGGAGTGCCCCGAGTTGGCGGACCTGCTTGGCACCGACCGGCGCGCCAATCTAGTCTACACAGGCCAGCAGATCTATGCTGATTATCCTTGGTCGGTGATCAGCAAGCTGCTGACTTTGAACCGTCTTGGCGAGGGGCCGGGAATTGCGACGTGCGTGCTCTGGTCGGACATCGACCGATGTGGGGCTGACGAGGCGAGTACGGGCTTTCTCTGGCCCCCGGCAAAGAAGGTGAGCGCCCGTTTCGTGACCAAGCGGGCACCCGGAAACGACGCCGAGACACGCTTTTGTCTCCTCGATCGGCAGCGGCGACGCGAAGTCGCCTACCGACTGGAGGCTTGGATCGCCAGCAGTACGCAACCTGCAGTCGACCGCAGGCGTCTACTCCGGGCACGGGAAAGATTTCGGCCGGTCCGTGACATGTTGCTGGATGAGAGCCTCACCACGCTGCGCGACCTGAACGGTGTGCTGTCCGGATACTTCCTCGAGGTACAATTGGGTTTGAAACCGCGCGGGCGATACGTCTCCGAGGTTTTGGAGTTTGGCGCGGTCAAACAAGCAGTCGGAGTTGTTGTCAATGGGCTCGATGCCTTCGTGGCGGCCTACAATGAAGGTTTGGTCGAACTGCTGCAGCAGGGCGTTGATCCGCAACTGCGACCGCGTGGTCGCGCCGAATTGCCATTGTTTTATTCAACAGAACCACCCGACGGCCGCCGCCTCAGGCTTTACCACGAGATGGACGGAACCGGGATGCAATTTGCTGTCGCGAGAACCGATTCCGGCGATGTCCATCGCTTCATGCTGGGCGGAGATCGCCTCACTGTCGACACTTTTGCCAGCACCGGTCGTTGGAGCCCCGACGTCTCGCTCGTGCTGTTCCTCGATGGTCTGGTCAGCGGTGTCGTTGCGGGCCGCAGTTCCGCTCTCTATGGAATTGTGTTGAACAGGGTTCGCGAAACGCTGTTCGGCAGGACGGGGGTGCCTGTGCTGGTGCCTGACCCGATGCTTTGCCCGACGGATTATGGCTTCGAGCAGGACAGCCTGTTCTATAGTTACCTCTACAACGATGCCCGAGCAGCCGGTTGACGTTCTGGCCCTGTCGCCGCACCCCGATGACGCTGAGCTCGGGTGTGGCGGTGCCCTGGTTCTGAGCGTGGCGGAGGGGCATCGTGTTGCGATTGCCGACCTGACGCTTGGCGAGGCGTCCACGCGGGGGACTGTGGCCGAACGGCAAGAAGAGCGGCGTGAGGCAGGCCACCGACTTGGAATCCACGCGCGACTGACAGTTGGATTACCGGACGGGAGAATCGGCACCGATGCAGAACATCGGCTGGCGCTCATCCGACTCATCCGAGAGTTGCGCCCGCGGGTGGTGCTGGCGCCCTACTGGCAGGATCGCCATCCCGATCATGCCGCCGCCGGCACACTGGCGCGGGAGGCATGCTTCCTCGCCGGCAGCGGGCGGATCGGCGAAGGGCGGCCCCACAGGCCTCGGCATCTTTACCATTACATGCTGCACCATCCGTTTGTGCCGTCCTTTGTCATCGACGTCTCGGCGATATGGGAGCACAAGCTCGCCGCTCTGGCTGCCTACCGCAGCCAGTTCAGCACGGATTTCCTGGGAAACCTGACGGAACTCAGCACCGGATCGTTTTTGCGCGTGGTCGAAGCCCGAGCAGTCGTGCACGGCGCCATGATTGGGGTCGCATACGGCGAACCGTATTTGGCGGCCGGCCCTTTAGGCATGAAAGCCTTGCCGCTGGCCGACGCCCCCGAATCGGATGGGCCGCCCCCGTATCGCATGTACCTTTAAGTCACTCCAAAGCCGGGCCAACCAGGCTGAACCTAGAAGCTCGGCGCCGGTCTGGCCCCACTCGACCGCCACGTCCTCCTGGTCCGGCTTTTAGATGTGGCGTCGGCCTATGTTCGTCCGACACCGCGACCCACGAAGCCCAGGCCGCCCCCGGCGAGGTGGGGGATTGGCACAGTGCAGCTGCCGGGCCGTCGAGCCGCACAGCGGCCTTGTCGCGGCCAACGGTGGCAGGAAGCTGGGCGGGCATGGTGACGCCGGCCGAAGGCTGCTCGGCCGACACAGGCC
>CAYMHN010000053.1:0-11395 GCA_964390235.1 uncultured Candidatus Competibacteraceae bacterium | reverse complement strand
TGATCTGTTCGCGAATGCCGGACCACATCTCGCGCGGGATGGTGCGCTGCTCGACGCCGGCCAGGAACAGCACCACCACGATCTCGTCGAACGAGGTGATGAAGGCGAACAGGGCGCCCGAGATCACCCCCGGCATGATCAGCGGCATGATCACCTTGAAGAAAGTGGTGGTCGGACTGGCGCCCAGACTGTGGGCGGCCCGCACCAGGCTGTAGTCGAAGCCGACCAGGGTGGCGGTGACCGTGATCACCACGAAGGGGGTGCCGAGCGCGGCGTGGGCCAGGATCACCCCGGTGTAGGTCTGGGCCAGATTGATGCTGGAGTAGAAGAAATACATGCCGGCCGCCGAGATGATCAGCGGCACGATCATGGGCGAGATCAGCAGACCCATGAGGGTGTTGCGGAACGGCAGGTAGCTGCGTGCCAGACCGAGCGCGGCGACCGTGCCCAGGGTGGTCGCCACCAGGGTGGCCGCGATGGCGATGAGAAAGCTGTTGCGGATCGAATTCATCCAGGACGAGCTGGTGAAGAAATCCTGGTACCAGCGCAGCGAATAGCCGTCCGGATTCAGGGTCAGCATTTCACGGGTGAAGGTGAAATACGGCTGGGCGTTGAACGACAGCGGAATGATGATCAGGATGGGCGCGATCAGGAAGAAGAACACGAACCCGCAGAAGAACAGATAGAAATAATGCCAGGCACGCTCCAGAGGTCCGGCATAGGGTGGCAGTTTCATCGCGACTCCTCAGCCCAGCTTCATATTGTCGATGCCGACCAGCTTGTTGTAGACGAAATAGAGCAGGATCACGCTGACCAACAACAGGGTGCCCAGCGCGGCGGCCAGACCCCAGTTCAGCGACTGCTGGATGTGGAAAGCCACCAGATTGCCGATCAGCTGGCCGGAGCGACCGCCGACCAGGGCCGGGGTGATGTAATAGCCGATCGACAGGATGAACACCAGCAGGGCGCCAGCCCCGATGCCCGGCACCGATTGCGGCACGTAGACCCGCCAGAAGGCCACCAGCGGATTGGCGCCCAGCGAGCGGGCCGCGCGCATGTAACTGGGCGGGATGGTCTTCATCACGCTGTACAGCGGCAGGATCATGAACGGCAGCAAGATGTGCGACATGGCGATCACGGTGCCGATCTGGTTGTGCATCATCGCCAGGCGGTTGCCGTCGTCGATCACCCGGAACACATGCACGAACATGTCGTTGATCACGCCCTGGGATTGCAGCATGACGATCCAGGAAGTGGTGCGCACCAGTAGCGAGGTCCAGAATGGCAGTAGCACCAGAATCATCAGCAGATTGCTGTAGCGCAGCGGCAGACTGGCCATCAGATAAGCGACTGGATAGCCGAGTATCAGGGTGATGGCGGTGATCAGCAGGCTGAGCCAGAGGGTGCGCAGAAACAGCGGTATGTAGATGCGTTGATGCTCGGCTACCCGCACGATATTGCCCTGATCGTCGTAGGTCAGATCCAGGGCCGACAGGTAATAACTGGCGGTATAGGGCCGCGCCTCGCGCTGGATGACCCGCCACACCACCGGATCGCCCCAGCGATCGTTGACCTCGATCAACGCCTCCTTGTAGGGTGGCTCCAGATTGTCGGCGCTCCGGGCCGTGGCGTTGATGGTCGAGCGCATGCCGCTGATTTCATAGTTCAGCCGGGTGGCGACCCGGCCGGTGGTGCGCTCCTCGCGACCCTGTATCATGTCCTCGACCAGGGCGGCGTAGACACTTTCCGGAGGCAGATCCCGTCCGTCCCAGCTTTCCAGTGCCACCACCGTGCGTGGCAGCACATTGCGGACTTCGGGGTTGTCCACACTGCGCCAGGCCATGTCGAAGATCGGCATCACGAAGGTGATGAAGATGAACAGCAGCAATGGCGTGACCAGCAGAAAGGCCGTGATCTTCTTGCGCCGCTCGGCGCGCTGCAGGCTGGCCTTGAGCGGGGTGCCGTCGGCGGTCACCACCCCTTGAGGTGGCGATCCGGCATCGATGCTGGCCATGTCCGGTCTCCTGTCTGGCTAAGGGTACTCCGGGAATCGCCGGGACGACTCACGTCGCCCCGGAATTGCCGCGGCTTATTGCAACATCCAGGCACTGAACCGCTCGCGCAGTTCGTCCCCGTAGTCGGTCCAGAACTCGTTGTCCAGGATGATCGGCGTCTGGTAGTTATCCGGATGGGTCGGCATGTGCGGATTCATGTCGATACCCAAATCGGCATGGGTGGATACCAGCGCCGCCGACGAAGCGCGGGCCGGACCGTAGGAGATGAACTTGGCCTGATCCGCCAGCCGCTGGGTGTCGGTGGCCCAAGATACAAACTCCAGCACGGCTTCGACGTTGCTGCCGCCGGCGGGAATCACCCAGCCGTCCCATTCGACGATCTGACCATCCCAGATGAGCTGGAAGGGTTGCCCTTCGACCTCGGCGGCCTCGAACATCCGGCCGTTGTATCCGGTCGAGAAAGCGACCTCGCGGTCGGCCAGCAGCTGCGGTGCTTGGGCGCCCTCGGTCCAGAACACCAGATGCTCCTTGATGGTGTCGAGCTTGGCGAAAGCCCGGCTCACCCCCTCGGGGGTACGCAGCACGTCATAGATCTCGTCCGGCGACACACCATCAGCGTACAAAGCCCATTCCAGGTTGGCGGCCGGACGGTTCTGAATGGCTCGCTTGCCGGGGAAGTTCTCGACATCGAACAGATCGGCGATGCTGCCGGGCTGCTTGTCGGCCGGGAACATCTCGGTATTGAAGGTCGCAACGGTGGAGTAGACGATCTGCGGGATGAAGCAGTCACCCTCCAGCGAACCCGGCAGGAAATCCTGGCTGGCCGGGGTACCGTCCGGGGCCGGCGCCAGCATGGTGTCGTAATCGATTTCCAGCAACAGGCCCTCGTCGCAGGCCAGCTGGGCGTCGGAGGGCAGCATGTCGACCAGATCCCAGGTCACGTTGCCGGCCTCGGCCTGGGCGCGGATCCCGGCCAGTGCGTTGGCCGAGCCATCGTCGTTGAGGATGCGGACACTGGGATTCATCGCCATATAGGGTTCGTGATAAGCCCGGATCTGGCTGGCGGTGTAGGCTCCGCCCCAGGACACGACGGTCAGGGAAACGTCCTGGGCCTGGGCGACGGTGGCCGCCAGGCCGAGGCCGAGTACCCCACCGGCGACGATGAGGGTGGTCGATTTGAATGATGTCGTCATGGTCATCTCCAATGTCGGGTGCCGGAAGACCCGGCGAGTGGCTGCTTATCGAGTGCGCGCTGTGGTTGTTCGTGTGTTGGTCTACACCGCATCCAGCGCTCGGCAGTCGTCATGGGCCCAGCCCACCCGCACATCCGCCCCTTCCTTCAGGGACGCATGCCGGTGTGCGTTGGGTACCTTGACAATGAACTCGTCGTTACCGCAAACCCTGATTCGGGTACGGATATGGTCGCCCAGATAGATCAGTTCCTCGACCCGGGCATCGAACATATTGGGCAGGGCGCCGGATTCCGGTTCGAGCATGACCCGCTCGGGCCGCAAGGACAGCGTGGTGCGGTCGCCAACCCCCGACACGTTGACCTTGAGTGCTCGAATCAGATCGCCGTTGTCCAGTTCCACGGTGCAGCCGGTGCCGTTGACCTCCCTGACGGTGCCGTGCAGGCGGTTATTTTCGCCGATGAACTGGGCGACAAAGGCGTTCTCGGGCCGCTCGTAGAGGTCGGCGGGTGGGGCCAGCTGCTGGATCACGCCGTCATTGAACACCGCGATGCGGTTGGACATGGTCAACGCCTCGGACTGGTCGTGAGTGACGTAAACCACGGTCACACCGAGGGTTTCGTGGATATGCTTGATCTCGTACTGCATGTTCTCGCGCAACTGCTTGTCCAGCGCGCCCAGCGGTTCATCCATCAGCACCAGCTGCGGTTCGAAGACCAGGGCACGGGCCACGGCGATGCGCTGCTGCTGACCGCCGGACAGCTGGGCGGGTCGGCGGTTGCCGAAGGCGCCCATCTTGACCATGTCCAGTATCCGCTGCACCTTCTGCTGGATCTCGCTCTTGCCTACCTTGCGCACCTGCAAGGGGAAGGCCAGGTTTTCCGCCACGGTCATGTGCGGGAACAGGGCATAGTTCTGGAACACCATGCCGATATTGCGCTTGTGCGGCGGTACGTTGTTGATCGGGGTACCATCGAGCAGGATCTCGCCATGGGTGGCGGTCTCGAAGCCGGCCAGCATCATCAGGCAGGTCGTCTTGCCCGAGCCGCTGGGACCCAGCATGGTGAGGAACTCGCCGCGGGCGATATCCAGATTGAGGTTCTTGACGACCAGTGTCTCGCCGTCATAACTCTTTTGCACTTCGGCGAAGCGCACGTACGCGTCATTCGTAGCCGTTGCCATCGTCGCCTGATTTCGCTTGTTATTGAAAGGTTTGCCAAACGCCTCTAGTTTCTAGTTTAAGCAGAGTGTCGAGGTTCACACAAGAGGCAATGAATCGATCATGATCCCGGATGGCAGCTCTTGCAATATGAATGCCGCTTTCAGAAAACAGGGACTTGTAATCCGGTAGCCGAGAATCCGCAGGGGTTTTGCACCGCCGTGGTGCCGGCCGCACATGAGTGGTGCGGTCGGTCAGCGACCGCTGCGAATCAAGGTGCCGACGCCTTCGTCGGTGAACAGTTCCACCAGCACGGCATGTTCCAGCCGGCCGTCGATGATGTGGGCGGCGCGCACTCCGGCCTGCACCGCGTCCAGGGCGCAGCGGATCTTGGGCAGCATACCGCCATGGATGGTTCCGTCGGCGATCAGTTCCTGCACCTGCTGGGCGCTCAGACCGGTCAGCAGGCGGCCCTGCTTGTCCAGCAGGCCGGCCGTGTTGGTCAGCAGGATCAGCTTCTCGGCGCGTAGCACTTCGGCCATCTTGCCGGCCACCAGGTCGGCGTTGATATTGTAGGCATGACCATCAGTACCGACCCCGATCGGGGCGATAACCGGAATGAAATGCTCCCGGGTCAGTATTTCGACCACCGCCGTGTCGATGCTGGCGACTTCGCCGACATGGCCGATATCGATGATCTCGGGCACATCCAGCTCCGCCGTGCGCCGCTCCAGGGTCATCTTGCGGGCCCGGATCAGGTCGCCGTCCTTGCCGGTCAGACCCACGGCGCAGCCACCATGGCGGTTGATGTTATTGACAATTTCCTTGTTGACCAAGCCGCCCAGCACCATTTCGACCACGTCCATGGTCTCGCTGTCGGTGACCCGCATGCCCTCGACGAAGCGCGACTCCTTGCCCAGTTGCCTGAGCAGGTCACCGATCTGTGGACCGCCGCCGTGGACGACCACCGGATTGATGCCGACGGTCTTCATCAGCACCACATCGCGGGCGAAGCTGTTCTTCAGGGTTTCGTTCTCCATCGCGTTGCCACCGTACTTGATCACCACGGTCTTGCCGGCGAAGCGTTGGATATAGGGCAGGGCCTCGGTCAATACATGTGCGATATCGAGCGCGGTTTGCCGGTTCAATGCCATGGCGGTATGCTCCGAAAAATCGGGATTCAATGGCGACCGGAATGGCCGAAACCGCCGCCACCCCGCTGGCTGGCGGCGAACTCGTCGACCACGGCGAAGCGGGCCCGCGCCACCGGCACGATGATCAGCTGCGCCAACCGTTCGCCCACCGCGATGGTGAACGCCTGGCTGCCGCGATTCCAGCAGGAGATCAGCAGTTCACCCTGGTAGTCGCTATCGATCAGGCCGACCAGATTGCCCAACACGATGCCGTGCTTGTGACCCAGTCCCGAGCGCGGCAGGATCAGCGCCGCATGGCCGGGATGATCGATATGGATGGCCAGACCAGTGGGGACCAGCTCGCTAGCGCCCGGCTCCAGCGTCAGCGGTTCGGCCAGGCAGGCGCGCAGATCCAGGCCGGCCGAACCGGGCGTGGCGTAGTTTGGCAACGGGATCTCGCGGCCCAGTCGCGGGTCCAGCAATTTCAGCTGTACCTCAAGCATGGCGGTCTCGATCGTGGTGGTACCGTTCGGCGATCAGTTCGATCAGCTCGCCGGCCAGCGCGACCTTGTCGGCCAGCGCCAGCGCGCGTTCCCCACCCGGCCACAACAGATGCAGGGCGTTAAGCTCGCTGTCGAAGCCACTACCCGGCAGGCCGACCCGGTTGGCCGCGATCAGGTCGAGTCGCTTGTCGTGCAGCTTGCGCCGGGCATAGTCGAGCACCTCGTGGGTCTCGGCGGCGAAGCCGACACAGAACGGACGATCGCGCTCCAGGGCCGCAACCGTACCCAGTATGTCGGGGTTGCGCTCCAGGTGCAGGGTCAGGGTCGGCTGCTGCTTCTTGATCTTCCGGTTGGCGGCGCCCACTACCCGGTAATCGGACACGGCGGCCACGGCGATGAAGATGTCGTTGTGTGTCGCGCGGCCCAGCACGGCATCGTGCATCTCCAGCGCGCTGCGCACATCGATGCGTTCCACCCCGGCCGGGGTGGGCAGCTGAACCGGACCGCTGACCAGGGTTACCGTGGCGCCGGCCCGAGCGGCACCGGCCGCCACGGCAAAACCCATCCGGCCGCTGCTGTGATTGCTGATGAACCGCACCGGATCGATGTTCTCGCGGGTCGGACCGGCGGTCACCAGGACCCGCAGCCCGGCCAGTGCCGAAGAGCCGGCAAAGTGTGCCCTCACCTGCTCGCGCAGTTCCAGCGGTTCCAGCATCCGTCCAGAGCCGGTCTCGCCGCAGGCCTGGTCGCCCTCCCCCGGCCCCCAGATCAGTACGCCCCGTTCCGAAAGTCGCTGGCAATTGGCCCGGGTGGCCGGATTGGCCCACATCAGCCGGTTCATGGCCGGTGCCACCGCAATCGGCCGGTCGGTGGCCAGGCACAGGGTGCTCAGCAAATCGTCGGCCAGACCATGGGCCATACGGGCCAGAAAATCGGCGCTGGCCGGGGCGATCAGGATCAGTTCCGGCCAGCGCGCCAGCTCGATATGCCCCATCCCGGCCTCGGCCTCGGGGTCCAGCAGGGTCACTCGCACCGGCCGGCCGGACACGGCCTGGAAGGTCAGCGACCCGACGAAGTCGGTAGCGGCCCGGGTCATGACCACCTGCACGTGAACGTCCTGCTCGGTGAGGCGGCGCACCAGTTCAACGCTTTTGTAGGCGGCGATGCCACCAGTCACACCCAGCAGTATGCGTCGCTCAGCCAGTATTGCCATGATCATCGGGATTGCCAGTAGAGGCTTTCCAGCTTACCGTAGTGGCTCGCGTCAATAAAGCAGACTTCAGGCAAGGAGCACGCCATGTCCATCCGTCACTGGCCCGACCGTGAACGCCCCCGGGAAAAACTGCTGGAGCGCGGTCCCGCCGCCCTGTCCGACGCCGAATTGCTGGCCATTTTCCTGCGGGTCGGGGTACGTGGCCGCAGCGCCGTCGATCTGGCCCGCGATCTGCTGGCCGAGTACGGCACTCTGCGTCAGCTGTTCCAGGCCGATCTGGAGACCTTCTGCCGCACGGCCGGACTGGGCATGGCCAAGTATGTACAGCTGCAAGCGGTGCTGGAAATGGGCCGGCGCTATCTGGAAGAATCGCTGACCCGGGGGGAGGCCATCGGTTCGGTGGCCGATACCCGTCGCTACCTGACCTCCAAGCTGCGCCACGAGCCGCATGAGGTATTCGCCTGCCTGTTCCTGGACAACAAGCATCGGGTGCTGGCCTATGAACCCCTGTTCCAGGGCACCATCGATGGCGCCGCGGTATACCCGCGGGCGGTGGTCAAGCGGGCCCTGCACCACAACGCCGCCGCGGTCATCCTGGCGCACAATCATCCTTCCGGGGTTGCCGAGCCCAGCCAAGCCGATCGGCAGCTGACCCAGCGCCTGCAACAGGCTCTGGATCTGATCGATGTGCGGGTGCTGGATCATGTGGTGATCGGCGATGGCGAGCAAGTATCGTTCGCCGAAAGAGGTTTGCTCTGAACCCGTGATTAATTCCGGGTTCAGTTATAATTATCTATTTTAATTAAATTGATTCCGGATGGCCTCTACATGACTGATTCGATTCGCCGCGCCTTGATCAGTGTTTCCGACAAGACCGGCCTGGTCGATTTCGCGACCGGCTTGCATGCCCTGGGCGTCGAGCTGCTTTCGACGGGCGGTACCGCTCGGCTGTTGCGCGAGCAGGGCATTCCGGTGATCGAGGTGGATTATACCGGTTTTCCCGAACTGATGGACGGCCGGGTCAAGACCCTGCATCCCAAGATCCACGGCGGGTTGCTGGGTCGGCGCGGCATCGACGATGCTACCATGGCTGCGCACGATATCCCGCCCATCGACCTGCTGGTGATCAATCTGTATCCGTTCGAGCAGACGGTGGCGCGCGCCGGCTGTACGCTGGCCGATGCGATCGAGAACATCGATATCGGCGGACCGGCGATGTTGCTCGCCGCCGCCAAGAACCATGCCGGCGTGGCGGTGGTCACCGATCCAGCTCGGTATGCCGATGTCCTAGGGGAATTGACCGACTCCGGCGGCGCCCTCGCTCCGGCCACCCGCTTCGCCCTGGCCGTCGCGGCGTTCAATCGGGTCGCGCAGTACGATGCGACCATCAGCGATTACCTGTCCAGCGTGCAGCCCGACGGCAACCACGCCGAATTTCCGGCCCAGAGCAATACCTGTTTCGTCAAACTCATGGACTTGCGCTACGGCGAGAACCCGCACCAGCAGGCAGCTTTCTATCGGGACCTTTACCCGGCTCCCGGTACCCTGGCCACCTTCCGCCAGCACCAGGGCAAGGCCCTGTCCTACAACAATATCGCCGACGCCGATGCGGCCTGGGAGTGTGTGCACCAGTTCGACCTGCCCGCTTGCGTGATCGTCAAGCACGCCAACCCCTGCGGGGTGGCCGTGGCCGGAGATTGCCTGACGGCCTACGGCCGGGCCCACCGTACCGATCCGACCTCCGCGTTCGGCGGTATCATCGCCATCAACCGCGAGCTTGACGCCGGTACCGCCCGAGCCATTGTCGAACGCCAGTTCGTCGAGGTGATACTGGCGCCGACCATCAGCGCCGAGGCCCTGGCCATCACCGCCGCCAAGGGCAATGTGCGGGTACTGGAGATCCCCCCCGGCGAAGGTTGCAACCGCCATGATGTCAAGCGCGTCGGCGGCGGTTTGCTGATCCAGACCGCCGACCACGGCCGGGTCGGGCGTTCCGATCTGCGGGTGGTCAGCCACCGCCAGCCGACCGAGCCGGAACTGGGTGATCTACTGTTCGCCTGGAGGGTAGCCAAGTATGTCAAGTCCAATGCCATCGTCCATGCCCGTGACGGGATGACATTGGGCATAGGCGCCGGCCAGATGAGTCGGGTGGTTGCGGCACGCATCGCCACCCTCAAAGCTGCCGAAGAAGGCCTGGACATCGCCGGGGCGGTGATGGCCTCGGACGCCTTTTTCCCGTTTCGCGACGGCATAGACACCGCCGCCGCCGCCGGTATTCGGGCGGTGATCCAGCCCGGTGGCTCGCTGCGCGACGAGGAAATCATCGCCGCCGCCGATGCACATGGGCTGGCGATGGTGTTGACCGGCATGCGCCACTTCCGGCACTGAGCGATGCCCCCGATCCTGCGCTGGCTTATCCTGCTGCTTGGACTGCTGCTGGTCAGCGGCGCGGCCGCGCAGCTTCCCGGCAATCTGCGCATCATTCAGGAAACCCTGCAAGGCAGCGAGCCGCAAGCTGTCGATGCACCGCCCGAACCGACGGGATTGCAGGTGCGCTGGTGGCATTACTTCGATGTGCAGGGCGAGGAGCTGGCGCAGCGGATCCTGACCGTCCAGCAGCAGCTGGATACCCTGCTGGGCGGGATACCCGCGGAAAATCGTGAAACGGCCCGCTCGCATATCGAACTGATCAAGGCCAATCTGCAAGCCCTGCCCGAGGCCCGAGCCCAGCCCACGCCGGTCCCCCCGGCTCCCCCGGCTTACGCGGAACGCTACTCCATCGAGCAGGTTCTGGGGCTATCGGAGCAGTTACGCCAGGCCAGGGCCAATCTGGAGACCATGAGTGTCGACGTGGCCGCCGCCGAGCGAACCATGACGGCGGTGAGCCGGCGTTCCGATACCCTGATGGCGGCTTATCTGTCGCTGAGACTGGGTGATCCCAGCCGCCTGCTGCGCGGCCTGGAGATCATGGCCGAGCGCAGCGCGCTAGTAGTGGCCGAGGAACGCTTGCGGGTCGACAAGGCCGGCTTGCAGGTGCAGCAAGTCCGGGTTCAGCAGTTGACCGAGGAACTGGCGATCGCCCGTGACCGCCTGAGCGTCCAGCCACAGGATCCGGCGCGTTTGCGGGTGGCCATCGCCGGCGCCCAGGTCGAGCTGGACCAGGCGCATGCGCGGCTGGTCAACGAGCAGGCCGGGGCCACCCGGGTGGTGGGCAACTTGCCGGCCGATCGCGCGACGGCTCTGTATCGCCAGCAGCGAGTCGTCAGGTCGGCCGTGGAGGAGGCCGTGGTGCGGGTGCGCCTGCTGAGCTTGCAGATCGAGCAGGATCTGACCCTGTTGCTGCTGGGTCGAGTCACCGATACCAATGCCTTGCGTGCTCGCGTCGCGGAACGCCAGGGCGAGTTGGGGGAACTCGACCGGCTGATGCAGTCGTGGGAAACCGACAGCGAGCGCGAACGCAGCCGTACCGCCCAGGCCCTGAGCCTGCCGGCCGGGGATGATACCGGAACCGTTCAGTTTCTCGCCCTGATCAATCAGGATCGCTTCAATCTGGCCCAGGAAACCCTGATCGCCCTGCAGCGCTTGCGGGCCGACCTCTCGCAGGCGCGGCTATTGCTGCAAGGCATCGATACCCAGCTGTTGAGAATTGAAGGTCGCCTCAGCGACTGGCTGGCCTGGTTGCGCCAGCAGACCCAGTCCTTGTGGCGGGAGGCGGGTTCCTGGATCAATGCCAGTCTATTCCGGATCGGCGATACCCCGGTCACCTTGCGCGGTCTGTTTCAGGTCGTGCTGATCATCACCGTCGCCTGGCTGGTCTCCTACTGGTTGCGGCGCATGTTTCACCGGCTGGGACAGCGCGGCGATGGCACCAATCAACCCGCCTTCTACACCATCGGTCGACTGTCGCACTATGTGCTGATTCTGCTTGGCGTGTTCATCGGCCTGTCAGCGATCGGGATGAACTTCACCAATCTCGCCCTGGTCGCCGGCGCCCTGGCCATCGGTATCGGTTTCGGCCTGCAAGCCATCGTCAACAATTTCATCTCCGGCCTGATCCTGCTGTTCGAGCGCAGCCTCAAGGTCGGTGACTTTGTCGAACTGGCCTCGGGAATCGCCGGCGAGGTGAAGGCGATCAATGTGCGCAGCACCCAGATCAAGACCAATGAGAACATCGACATCGTG
>CAYMHN010000052.1:4279-11396 GCA_964390235.1 uncultured Candidatus Competibacteraceae bacterium | reverse complement strand
CTCCTCTCTCGGTTATGATCATGTCCAGTTTAGCGCATTGCATAACCGATGCGCTGCAAGGCTTCGGCGAATTCTTCGTACACGCTCTTATACCTCCTATTACTCATTCAGATTGACGTCGATGAGCCCATTACCCTTTCACAGTCACTATGAATCCTTTTTCTCCTCTTGTGTGGAATACACCTGGTTGGAACCGGAAAAAGCGCGCTCGACATAGGCTTTGAAATACTCGTCGAGCACGGGAAACGCCGTGGTGAAGGATCTGAAATCATCCCGGTTGATAAAAAAGACATAGGAGTCATCCAATGCCCGCAGCGAACCCGTGCGCAAACCTTCACCCAAAATGACGCGCTCGCCGAAATGCTCGCCCGGCCCTATCGTCTTTACCAAGCGGTTTCCGGATTCGGCGTCGTCGATCTTCAGCTCGAACGATCCGGAAATGACCGTGTAGAAACCATCCGCGATCATTCCGGGCTCGAATACCTGATCCCCTTTGCGGTAACGGAGGTAGCGCCCTGCCCGGGGTTGCAGTTGTTCAATCTGCACAGTGCTGCGGGGAAGGAGGGCGTCCAGGAACCAGTTCATCGCAACCCGAACTTTGGTGAACATGCCCGGGAGCAGCCCGAGATAGAAGCTCCGCCATAGAATCCACGCCAGGAACCCCGACAGCTTGATGCCGTAAACCTCGGCTACGGCTCGGCGCGCGCCCAGCGACGCAAGCATTCCTTTGGCTTGATATTCGAAGGGGACCAAGGGATGGTCGCGAATCCGGTTCACGATATTGACGGCGAGTGTTTTCGCTTCCCGCAGAGCGAACTGTGCCGTCGGCGGAGCGTAGACGGCGGTCTCTCCCGACTCGTCGGTCAAAGGTACCAGAGCGGCGTCGCCGAGCGCCCAGACGTGCTTGAAATCCGGCACTTGCAGACACCGATCGACGATGATTCTTCCCCACTGCTTCGGAACGGGAAGGGCCGCTATCAGAGGTGATGGTGCGGTACCGATGGTGGCCACGATGGTCCGGGTTTCAATGAGGCTGCCGTCCGCAAAGCTCGCACTCGTGCCGGTCGCCGAGTCGATGGCGGTGCCGAGCCGGATTTCGACGCCACGTTTCTCGAGCTTTTCGGCCGCGTACGCCGCCAGGTCTTCGGGTAGTTCCGGCAGCAGGCGGTTGCTATACTCGACGAGGTATATCCGCACTTCTTCCCGCCGAATGTTGGGATAGTATTCGAGCGCGCGGTCGATCATCTCCGCCATTTCGCCGACCGTCTCCACGCCGGAAAACCCCGCCCCGACGACGACGAAGCTCAGCAGCTCCTTCTTGGTCTGCGGAACCGTCGTCACGTCGGCCAGCTCCAGGCAATCGATGACGTGATTTCGCAGCCGATAGGCATCGGCGAGCGTCTTCATCAGAAAGGCGTGCTCGCTCAGGCCGGGAAAGCGGTCAAGACTGATCACCTGGCCCAGCGCGAGGACCAGATGATCGTAGTTCACCGATACAACCCGCCTGCGGGTACCTTGCGCCACGTACACGATTCCGGCATCGAAATCGATGCTGCGTACCGTCGCCAGTCGGACTTTCACACCGCGCAGCAGCAAGCGCAAAGGCGCTACCGCATCCACGGCGGCAATCGCGCCGCCAGCCACTTCCGGCAAGAGCGGCTGAAAAACGAAATAGTTCGTCTGATTGATCAGCTCGATTTCGACTTTGTCACGGGCGTACTTCGTCAGAAATTTGGCTGTAAAAATGCCGCCAAAACCCCCTCCGAGAATAACGATTCTGGTTTTCGACATGATTCAGCCACTCACTGCAAGAGAGGGTGCAAACCCTATAAAAAGCAAGAGAATGTCGTGCAGATCGACGCGCCCGTGCTGCCAGGATAATGGCGGAGGCCGGCACCCCGGCCTCCAGGCTCAAGGCCCCGATCTCGCCGTGCATCAAGGCGCGCGTGCTCTCGGTGAAGCTGGAATAAAAGGCCAAGTCAAAGTCAAGATCGACGTCGATGTCAAACGTTTAATCATGCCTGCCTCCTGATGGTGTACGTGGGTGTCTTGATCAAATTTAGTTGGCGTTTGGATGCTCATACATAACTTGTGCCAGTCCGTGCCGAGAACCATCGAACCGTCAATCAGTAAGTCAAGGTTATGTTTTGATTGGATTTTTTAGATCAGGAGGAAGTTTCTGAAAACAATCCGTCAATGACAATGGGTAAAATTTCACCCATTTCAACACTGACAGGAGTGTGTAAAATACCACCCGGCGAGCAGCCACCCCCGATCCATGTCGTGGAGTTGAGGCTCAACCACCAGGTCTGGTACAGCGTCCCCACACCGATGACCTTGTGGGTATCCTCACCTATCTGAAGAAGTCATGCCGGACGCGCCGGGCGGGGGCGGCGCTGCTCATCGACGGCTACGTAGGTGAACACACCCTCGGTGACCTTGACCCGTTCGTCTCCGTAGGCTTGGCGAATAACCCAGGCCTGAAGCTGGATAGTCATCGAGGTATTGCCGGTTCTCAGGATAGAAGCGTAGCAGCACAACACGTCCCCTACGTAGACCGGCTGATGAAAGGTCATCGCGTTGATGGCTATAGTGACGATGCGGCCGTGAGAGTACTGTTTGGCCGCAAGCCCACCGGCAATGTCCATCTGTGACAGTAGCCAGCCACCGAAAATATCGCCGTTGGCATTGGTGTCGGCCGGCATGGCCAGAGTGCGGAGCACAAGCTCGCCTTGCGGTACTTCAACAGTTTCAGGCATGGGTTCGTCCTCTTCATTAAGCACCGAATCGGAATCACGGTGATCATCTTTCATCGCTAGAGGGAGCACAGGGCGCTCAGGCGTCATTTCTCTTTCAGTATCAGATGGTAGACACTAAGGGAAAGCAGCATCTATGCCAACTCTATCAAGGTGCGTAAATGCTGCGAAGAATATATATACCATTGTTATTGAATGCTTTTCCTGTTTCCGGAGAATCGGTAGCGTGAACAGGAAAAATCGAGGGAAAAACTTCACCCATTTCAGGTCCGTAGGGAGGGCACAAAACACCACGCGGAAGGCAGTGATAGAGAACCGGCATGCGCGCCTTCAGCGGTAATCGCCAGCACCGAGTTGGTACTTGCGCATCTTCTCGTACAGCGTTTTGCGGCCCAGCCCCAGGGCGGTGTAGGTGGCGGTCAGGTTGCCCTGCTGGTTGATCAGTTCGCGCTCGATCAGGATCTTCTCGTAGGCTTCGAGCTGCTGGGGCAGGGTCAGCCACTGGCTGTTCGCCGAGGCCTCTTCCAGCAAACCGAACAGCTCCGGCTCTCCGTCGCCGCATTCCAGGGCGAAACGATCGGCGGCATTCTGGAGTTCCCGCACATTGCCCGGCCACTCGTGCGCCATCAGCCTCTCGATCTGCCGGCTTTCCAGCAATGGAACCTTGCGCCCGAAGCGGGCACAGGCCCACAGCAGAAAATGCTGGAACAGCAGCGGGATGTCCTCCACCCGTTCGCGCAGTGGCGGGATCGGCACGGTCACCACGTTCAGCCGGTAGAGCAGATCCTCGCGAAACTTCTTCTCCCGCACCCATTGCTTGAGATCCACCTTGGTCGCCGCGAAGACCCGCACGTCCAGCGGGATGGGTTCATTCGAGCCCAACCGCTCGACCACCCGCTCCTGCAGAACCCGCAAGAGCTTGACTTGCAGATACAGCGGCATGCTCTCGATCTCATCCAGAAAGACCGTCCCGCCGTTAGCGTATTCGAACTTGCCGATCCGCCGCCGGTGGGCCCCGGTGAAAGCCCCCGACTCGTGGCCGAACAGCTCGCTCTCGATGATGGTATCGGGCAGCGCGCCGCAGTTGATCGCCACCCTGGGCTTGTCGGCCCGCGGGCTCTGCTCGTGCAGGCAGCGCGCGACCAGTTCCTTGCCGGTGCCGGTCTCGCCCATGATCAGCACGTCGATGTCGATCTCGGCCAGGTTGCGAATCATCCTGCACAGGCGCTCCATGCCGGCGCTGCGCCCGATCAGCAGGGCCTCCAGCCCCTGCTGGGCATTGAGTTCCCGCCGCAATGCGCGATTTTCCAGCACCAGGGAGCGCTTTTCCAAGGCCCGTCTGACGACATCGGTCAGTTTCCCGGCCGGACAGGGTTTCTCGATGAAGTCATAGGCGCCGGTCCGCATCGCTTCCACTGCCATGGCGACGTCACCGTGGCCGGTCACCAGTACTATCGGCAGTTCCGGATCGATCTCCCGCGCCTGGCGCAGCAGCGCCAGACCGTCCATGCCCGGCATCCTGACATCCGTCACCACCACCCCGGTCCATCCCCGGGACAGCCGTTGCAACGCTTCCGCGGCCCCGGCGCAAGCGTGCGCCTCGAAGCCGGACAGTTCCAGCGTCTGCTGCATCGCCCGGCGCACGTGTTCTTCGTCGTCGACGAAGATGACCGGCCACTTCGCCTGCATGTCGCTGCTCTTCATGCCATTCATCGGGGAATCCCGATCCTGATCAGTGTACGACATGGCCAAGCTCCCCGGGTAAGGCGTTGACGTAAGAAACGGTAGACAAGGGCAATGATCGTATTCTACCCCAACCCATTGGAAGCAATGTGCGAATCCATGCCCCAAGGACAGGGTACCCATGAGTGGAGTTTCACCCATGCAGCCTTGCCGGACCGGTGCATCCTCTCGCGGCAGCAAGTATAAACGCCATCCACGGGAGCGGTTTAAATAGGTTTTTTTGGTACTTGCACAAAGACACCCGTGAATTGGCACGAAACATGGATAATTCTATGGGTTGATCACTCATCTCGAGTGGATCGCTTCCGTCGGGAAAAATCTTCGTGGCGGAAACTCAACAACGACAGCATCACACAGGAGGATTCCATGTTAAAAACGCCCATCAAGGCTGTAATCATTTCCCTGGCACTTGCCGCCGCGCTCACGCGGCTACCCAACCTCAGCCGTTAACCTTGGAACTACTGAACATGAATGAATGCAAACAATGGGGGAGGACATAAAAATGGCCGAGCAACCACGCCAGCAAGGGGAGTACGAGGACTTTTCCGGGGGTCAAGGGTCCGGCGAGCGATCAGCCAAGATGATCTGGGGCCTGCGCGCCTTCGGGTTGGTCATGGCGCTGCTGGTATGGATCGCCATGGGCTACGCCGAGGGACTGTCGTCGGACGCGCGCTGGGTCGCCGCGATCGCCACCCTGATGGCGGTCTGGTGGATGACCGAGGCGATCCCGCTCTCGGCCACGTCCCTGTTGCCGATCGTGCTGATCCCGATGCTGACGGAGCGGACCGTGAGCCAAGCCACGGCACCCTACGCCAGTCCCATCGTGTTTCTTTTCCTCGGCGGCTTTTTGATCGCCATCGCGATGGAGAAATGGAACCTGCACCGCCGCATCGCGCTCCTGACGCTCGCCCGGGTCGGTGTCGAACCCCAGCGGATCGTGCTCGGCATGATGCTCGCCACGGGCTTTCTGTCCATGTGGGTCTCGAACACCGCGACGACGCTGATGATGCTGCCGATCGGCCTCTCCGTGCTGGCCCTGGTCGCAGAGCGCAGCGGCGAGTCGATGAAGACGGCCGCGCCCGGGCACGACCCCGCCGGCCACGAGCACGACCACCACCGGCCCGGCCACGTTGACTTCATCTTCGATGAGAACATCAAGCGGTTCGGTCTCTGCCTGCTCCTCGCGATCGCCTGGTCGGCGAGTATGGGCGGCCTCGGCACCCTGCTCGGCAGCCCGCCGAACGCCATCGTCGCCGGCTACGCCGCCGACGAGCTCGGGCGCACGATCGGCTTCCTCGAGTGGATGATGCTCGGCGTACCGCTAGCCTTCACCTTTATCCTGGTGGGCTGGGTGTTGATGACCCGGGTGCTCTACCCATTCAAGGTCGCGGAGATTCCCGGCGGCAAGGAGATGATCGACGGCGAGATCCACAAGCTCGGTCCGTTCAGTCAGGGCGAGAAGATGGTGCTGTTGGTGTTCGTCTCGGCGGCGTTCCTCTGGGTCGTGCCCGGAGTGCTCGCCAGCATCCCGGGGGTGGGTGAGCGGCTGGGGCCGCTTAGCAATCTCAACGACACCGCCATCGCCGTCGCCGCCGGCATCGCGATGTTCATCCTGCCCGCGCGCGGGCGGACCGAGATGGTGCTGACCTGGCAGGACGCCGAGGACGGGCTGCCCTGGGGCGTGCTGCTGCTCTTCGGCGGCGGTTTAAGCCTGGCGGGCGCCGTCGCCGCGTCCGGTCTGGACAACTGGTTCGGCCAGCAGGTCACAGGCCTCGGCGTGCTGCCGATCGTCCTGTTGGTCGCCGCCGTCACCGCGATCATCCTGTTCCTGACCGAGGTGACCAGCAACACCGCGACCGCCGCGACCTTCATCCCCGTGCTCGGGGGCGTTGCGGTCGGCATCGGCGCAGATCCGATGACGCTGCTCATCCCGGCGGCCTTCGCCGCGACCTGCGCCTTCATGCTGCCGGTCGGCACGCCGCCGAACGCCATCGTCTTCGGGACCGGCGCGGTCACCATCGCCCAGATGGCGCGTGGCGGGGTCGTACTCAACGTCATCGGGATCGTCTTGATCACCTTGTTCTGCTATCTGCTCGGCGGTTTCGCGCTCGGGCTGCAGTTCTGATCACCGGCGGCGGGCGGTGCCGCGACGGGCTGCTGTCCGGTATGGCGTAACGCCGCCCAGTTGCCCCGCTGACGACCCGGCTGGCGGCAAAGCGGTATCGACGCCGCTGTCGCCGCTAGTGAAAGCAAGTGAAAACGAGTGAGGTAAAGTACATGGCAGACGATTTGCGCGACAGCGCCCTGAAATATCATCGCTTTCCCCGCCCGGGGAAACTGGCGATCCAGGCGATCAAACCGATGACCAGCCAGCGCGATCTGTCGCTGGCCTATTCGCCCGGTGTGGCCGCCGCCTGCGAGGAGATCGAGCGTGACCCGATGCAAGCGGCCGAGTACACCGTCCGGGGCAATCTGGTCGCGGTGGTCAGCAACGGCACGGCGGTGCTGGGACTGGGCGCCATCGGCGCGCGGAACGAACGACTGAGGGGCCGCTCCTTCAAGGAGCGGCGGCGGTGGCTACTCCCGGTGGACCAGTTCAATCCGGCCGAATACCTCCC
>CAYMHN010000052.1:0-4269 GCA_964390235.1 uncultured Candidatus Competibacteraceae bacterium | reverse complement strand
GGTGATGGAAGGCAAGGCCGTGCTGTTCAAGAAATTCGCCGACGTGGACGTGTTCGACATCGAGATCGAAGAACGCGACCCGGACAAGCTGATCGAGATCATCGCCGGCCTGGAGGCCACTTTCGGCGGTATCAATCTGGAGGACATCAAGGCGCCGGAGTGTTTCGAGATCGAGCGGCGCCTGCGCGAGCGGATGAAGATCCCGGTATTCCACGATGACCAGCACGGCACGGCGATCGTATCGGCGGCCGCTCTGCTCAACGGCCTGCGGGTGGTGGGCAAGGACATCGGCGACATCCGCCTAGTCTGCAACGGCGCGGGCGCCGCGGCCCTGGCCTGCCTGGATCTAGCGGTGGCCCTGGGGGTACGCAAGGACAACATCCTGGTCTGCGACCGCAGTGGCGTGATCCACACCGACCGCTCCGAGGACATGGATCCCTACAAGGCACGCTACGCGGCCCGGACCGAGGCTCGCACCCTGGCCGATGCCGTCAACGGGGCCGACGTGTTCTTCGGTCTCTCGGCCGGCGGCGCGCTCAAACCGGAGATGGTGGCGACCATGGCCGACCGCCCGCTGATCCTGGCGATGGCCAACCCCATCCCGGAAATCATGCCGGAGGACGCCAAGGCGGTGCGCCCGGACGCGGTGATCGCCACCGGACGCTCGGACTACCCCAACCAAGTCAACAACGTCCTGTGCTTCCCGTTCATCTTCCGGGGCGCCCTGGACTGCGGCGCCACCACCATCAACGAGGAAATGAAACTGGCCACCGTCAAGGCCATCGCCGACATGGCGACCACCACGGTGCCGGAAACGGTGGCGGTGGCCTATGGCGGACAGGCGCTGACCTTCGGCCCGGAGTACATTCTGCCCAAGCCCTTCGACCCGCGCCTGATCGACACCATCCCGCCGGCGGTGGCCAAGGCCGCCATGGACAGCGGTGTGGCCGCTCGACCCATCGCGGACCTGGACGCCTATACCCGCTCGCTGTCACGCCTGGTATACCGCTCCGGCAATGTGATGGAGCCGGTGTTCGAGCGGGCTCGACAGAATCCACTCCGCTTGCTGTACGCCGAAGGCGAGGACGAGCGCATCCTCCGCGCCATGGAGGTCTGCGTCAGTCAGCACTATGCCAAACCCGTACTGATCGGTCGTCGTGCGGTCATCGAGGCCCGCATCGAGGAATTGGGCCTGCCGGTGAAGCCCGGCGTCGATTTCGAACTGATCGACTCGCAGGACTACCCCGACTACGCCGAACTGGCCAGCGACTACCACCAGCTGATGGGACGGCGTGGTGTCCATCCGGAAGCCGCCGAGAAGCGGGTACGCAGCCGGGCCACCATCCTGGCCTCGCTGCTGCTGCGCCGGGGCGAGGTGGACACCATGATCGCCGGCCCGGTGGGCACCTACCACGAGCACCTGGACCTGGTGCTGGACGTCATCGGCCTGCGCGAGGGCGTCAGCACGCCTGCCGCCCTGCAGCTGCTGATCCTCGAACGGACCACCCTGTTCATTGCCGACCCCTTCGTCAATTACGATCCCGATGCCGGTCAGATCGCCGAGATCACCCTGCTGGCCGCGGAGCAGGTGCGCCGCTTCGGCATCACGCCCCGGGCTGCCCTGGTCTCCCACTCCAATTTCGGCAGTTCCGACTTCGCCAGTGCCGGGAAGATGCGCCAGGCACTGGCGCTGATCCGGGAACGCGCCCCGGATCTGGTGGTGGACGGCGAAATGCAAGCCGACTCGGCGCTGTCCACGGGCGTGCGCGGGCGCATCCTGCCCGATTCGCTTCTCGATGGCGAGGCCAACCTGTTGATCATGCCCAACCTGGACGCGGCGAACATCGCCTTTTCCGCCCTGAAGGTGCTGGGCAACGGCGTGTCCGTGGGCCCCATCCTGCTGGGGGCCGCCAAGCCGGTTCATGTGCTCAACCGCACGGTCACCGCACGGGGTATCGCCAACATGAGCGCCTTCGCCGTGGTCGAGGCACAGACCGATCGATAACTAGAACAATTCCGACCCAACCAAGGGAGACGATCCATGGCATTCGAAAACTACAACGACTTCGATCCACAGGAAACCCGGGAGTGGCAGGAAGCCGTCGACGTGGTGGTGGAGCGGGTAGGCCCCGAACGTGCCACCTATCTGCTGCACAAGGCGGTGGAAGAAGCCTACCGCACCGGCGCCGAGGCGCCGGACACGACCCGCACGCCATACCTGAACACCATCCCGCCCCACAAGGAAGCCAAGCTGCCCGGCGACGAGGCCTTGCTGCAGCGGCTCATCGCCTACCTGCGCTGGAATGCCATGGCCATGGTGGTACGCGCCAACAAGAAGCCCGCCGAACCCGGGGGGCATATCGCCAGCTACCAGTCTTCGGCGGTGATGTACGAAGTGGGCTTCAATCACTTCTGGCATGCCCCGACCGACAGTCATGGCGGAGACATCATCTACGTCCAGGGGCATTGCGCACCGGGCATCTACGCGCGCGCCTATCTGGAGGGGCGGCTCACCGAGGAGCAGCTGGAGAACTTCCGTTTGGAAGTGGATGGCAAGGGGCTCTCCTCCTATCCCCACCCTTATCTGATGCCGGACTTCTGGCAGGTCTCCACCGTCTCCATGGGCCTGGGCCCGATCATGGCCATCTATCAGGCCCGGTTCATGAAGTACCTCCACCACCGGGGTCTGGCCGACACCGAAGGGCGCAAGGTATGGGCGTTTCTGGGCGACGGCGAGATGGACGAACCCCAGTCCCAGGGCGCCATCTCCCTGGCCAACCGGGAGAAGCTGGACAATCTGATCTTCGTGATCAACTGCAATCTGCAGCGTCTGGACGGCCCGGTGCGCGGCAACAGCAAGATCATCCAGGAACTGGAGGGCAACTTCCGGGGCGCGGGGTGGAACGTCATCAAGTGCCTGTGGGGGTCGGGCTGGGACGAACTGCTGGCCAAGGACAGCAAGGGGCTGTTGCGCAAGCGCATGGAGGAATGCATCGACGGCGAGTATCAGAACTTCAAGGTCAAGGGCGGCGGCTACATCCGCGAGCACTTCTTCGGCAAGTATCCGGAGCTCAAGGAAATGGTCGCCCATATGTCCGATGACGACATCTACTACAAGCTGGTCCGCGGTGGCCACGACCCTCAAAAGGTCTATGCGGCCTATCACGCGGCGGTCAACACCAAGGACAAGCCCTCGGTGCTGCTGATGAAGACCGTCAAGGGCTATGGCATGGGCGAGGGCGGTGAGGGCCAGAACATCACCCACCAGAAGAAGAAACTGGGCGAGGATAATCTCAGGCACTTTCACCAGCGCTTCGGACTGCCCTTCAGTGACGAGCAGGTCACCAAGGCGGCGTTCTTCAAGCCCCCCGAGGACAGCGCCGAGATGCAGTTCCTGCACGAGCAGCGCAAGGCGCTGGGGGGCTACCTGCCCCAGCGCCAGCGCAACGGCGATCTGCTCAAGGCGCCCCCCCTGGACATGTTCAAGCAGGTGCTGGCGGACACCGGTGAGCGCACCATGTCCACCACCATGGCCATGGTGCGCATCATGGTCTCCCTGGCACGGGACAAGACCCTGGGGCCACGGCTGACCCCGATCGTCGCGGACGAGTCGCGCACCTTCGGCATGGAGGGCATGTTCCGGCAGATCGGTATCTACGCCCCCGAAGGGCAGAAGTACGTGCCCATGGACGCCGAGGAGATCATGCCCTACCGGGAGGACCAGAAAGGCCAGATCCTGCAGGAAGGCATCAACGAGGACGGGGCCATGTCGTCGTGGATCGCCGTGGCCACGTCGTACAGCAACCACGGGGTCACCATGATCCCGGTCTACGTCTATTACTCGATGTTCGGCTTCCAGCGCATCGGCGATCTGGCCTGGGCGGCCGGCGACATGCTGGCGCGCGGCTTTCTGATCGGCGGCACTTCGGGGCGCACCACCCTGAACGGCGAGGGCTTGCAGCACCAGGACGGGCACAGCCAGCTGTTCGCCCAGTTCATCCCCAACTGCATGGCCTATGACCCCACCTTCCACTACGAGGTGGCGGTGATCGTGCGCGACGGCCTCAAACGCATGTACGAGGACCAGGAGAACGTCTTCTACTACATCACCACCCTGAATGAGAATTACCATCATCCGGCGCTTCCCGACGGCGCCGAAGAAGGGATCATCAAGGGCATGTACCCGTTCAGCAAGGCCAAGGGCAAGGGGCCGCGGGTACAGCTGCTGGGCTGTGGCGCGATCCTGAACGAGGTGATCGCCGCGGCCGA
>CAYMHN010000051.1:0-11416 GCA_964390235.1 uncultured Candidatus Competibacteraceae bacterium | reverse complement strand
TCAGCATGTCTTCGCTGGTGCCGACCCAGGCGAGCGCGGCGCAGGCTTCCATCCAGCAGCCCACATCGCTGGCCACGCCGTTGCCCAGCACCGGCACCATGCCCAGTTCGCGGATCAGCGCCAGGGCTTCGGCCAAGCGGTCCAGACCACCCAGTTTCATCAGCTTGAGCTTGATGCAGTCGGCCGCGCCCAACTCGGCGGCGCGCCGGATATCGTCCACCGAGTAGATGGACTCGTCCAGCATCAGCGGCACCGGCGAGCGCGCCCGCAGCAGAGGCGGTGACTCCCAGTCATCGGCCGCGCAGGGTTGTTCCAATAATTCGATACCATCGGGCTCCAACCCGTCGACAAAGACCAGCGCCTGCTCGCGCGTATAGCCCTGATTGGCATCGATACGCAACCGAGCGCGGGCGCCGGCCAGACGCTGGACGCGGCGCACGAAGGCCAGATCCCGTTCGACATCCCAGCCCACCTTGAGCTTGAGGGTGGTATAGCCTTGATCCAGCAGGGTCTCGATCTCCCGCTCCAGCGCCGCGGGCTCCCCGGCCTTGGTCTGGACGATGGCCAGCAGCGGCACCCGCGCCAGGGTACGCAAGCGGGGATGATCGCGCAGCCGCTCCAGGGCCGTGATGAAGGCCGTGAAGGTGAATGGCGCCACGGCGATCCGTTCCGCCAGCAAGGCTTCGACCTCGTCCGGTTGCCGGCCGGGACAACGGGCCGCCAGCCCGGTGGCGGTCGCCCAGCTGCCTTCGGCGGTCTCCTCGGTATAACCGGGCAGCAGGGTAGCCTCGCCGAAGCCCTCATTCCCGTCTTCATCGTGCAAGATCACCAGCAGGCTGTCATAGCGGGTCTGCACTCCGAAGGACAAGCGATAGGGAACCGTCAAGGGGAGACTCAAGCGGCGGATTTCGATCTCGGTCAACATGGCTTCAGCTGCCCATCCGCTCCCGCAGCGCCGCCGGAATCCCCGAGGGGGTGGGCAACACCGCCACACCGGCCGCTTCCAGCGCCGCTTTCTTGCTGGCATAGCTGCCGCGATCGCCCATCACGATGGCGCCGGCGTGACCCATCTTCTTGCCCGGCGGCGAGGCCGCACCGGCGATGAACGCCACCACCGGCTTGTCCATGCCGGCGGCGTATTCGGCGGCGGCCTCCTCCATGGCCCCGCCGATCTCGCCGACCAGGGCCACGGCCTTGGTATTGACATCGCGGTCCAGGCTTTCCAGGGCGTCGCGGGTGGTGGTACCGATCACCGGATCGCCGCCGATGCCGACGAAGGCCGAGATGCCCAAACCGGCCTGCACCAGGTTCAGGCAGACCAGGGTGCCGAGACTGCCGGAACGCGAGATCACCCCGACCTTGCCCGGCCGGAACACCCGCTCGTTGAACGCTGGCATGAAGCCGGCGAAGCACTCGCCCGGCGTCACCAGACCGGCGGTATTCGGCCCCGCGACGCGGGTGCCGGCCTCGCGGGCGGCGGCCAGAAAGTACATCACATCCTGCACCGGAATGTGCTCGGTCAGGACTACCAGTTTGCCGATGTCGGCCGCGATGGCATCGAGCACCGCCACCTTGACCCCCAACGGCGGGATGAACAGCACTGAGGCATCGATCGGTCCGTCACGCACCGCATCTTGCGCCGATCCCCAGACCGGCAGGCCGATATGCTCGCTGCCGGCCTTGTTCGGGTTGACCCCGCCGACGATCCGGGTGCCGTACTCGCGCATGCGTTCGGCCCAGAAGGTGCCCTGCTTGCCGGTGATCCCCTGTACCAGCACGGTTTCATGGCCACGAAGAATCATCGCGCCGCCTCCACCGCCGCCCGCACGGCGTCGTCCATCAGATCGTAGGGTTCGATGCCAAGCTTGTCGCGCAGCAGCGCGATGGCTTCGTCCTCGCCGGTACCGTGCACGGTGAAGAACACCGGCAGTTCGTCCGGCACCGCCTCCCAGGCCGCCAGCAAACCCTCGACCATGACATCGGTACGGGCGAATGCGCCGCAGAAATTGATCAGCAGGCTCCTGACCCGCGGGTTGGCCAGCACCAGTTCCAGCGCGTCGCGCCCACGGGTATAGGCCTCGCCGCCGATCTCCAGGAAGTTGGCCGGCCGGCCGCCGTAATGACTGACCGCGTCCATGCTGGTCATGGTCAGACCGGCACCGTTGGCCAGGATCCCGACATTGCCGTCCAGTTCGAGGTATTTCAGCCCCAGATCGCGGCCGCGGCTCTCCAGCTCGGTGAGCGGCTCCGGCGAGCCGCTCGCCGCCAGCGACTCCCGGCGGACCACGGCCGAGTCGTCCAGCACGAACTTGCAGTCCAGGGCGAGCAGTTTGCCGTCGCGGGTCAGGGCCAGTGGATTGATCTCGACCAGTTCGGCATCGTTGTCGGTGTAGACCCGATACAGGTTTTGCAGGAGTTCGACCAGCTGCGGTCCCGGCACGCCTTCCAGCCGCTCGACCAGCGCCGCCAGGGCGGCCGGATCGGGACCGTGGCGAATGTCGGCCGGCAGGCGCAGCAACTGTTCGGGATGCCGGTCAGCGATCTCCTCGATGTCCATGCCGCCGGCCGCCGACAGCAGGATCAGCGGCCCCTTGCTGTCCGGATCGTTGAGCACCGCGACATAGAGTTCGCGCTCGATATCGGCCCGGACTTCGACCAGCAGGCACCGGACCGGGTGTCCGGCGATGCCCAGGTGCAGAATCCGCTCGGCCTCGGCGCGGGCCTGTTCGGGATCGTCGGCCATGGCGATGCCGCCGGATTTGCCGCGCTTGCCGGTCGGCACCTGGGCCTTGACCACGGCCGGCCCGAGTTCGCGCACGGCTTGCGCGGCCTCGTCGGGGGTATGGCACAGTCGGCCGGCCGGCACCGCAATGCCGGCCGCGGCCAGCAGTGGCTTGGCGGCCTGTTCCTCGAAATTCATGCACCCCTCCCGTAGCGGGTCCAGTAAGCCCCGAACAGCTCCTCTTCCGCCGGCTTGCGTTCGGGGATGGTGGTGACCAGATGGGTGATGTTGATGAAATGCCGGTAGTTGAGGTTCTCGCTGATCGAATTGCCGGCCCAGGTACCGCAGCCCATGGACAGGGTGAACGGCAGGCCGTTGTCGAAACCACCGCCGTTGCCGAAGGTATGGGCCTGGTTGACCAGCACCCGGACCACGTCCACGGTCTCGGCCAGCCGCCGGGCGCGGGCCGGTTCGCGGGTATGGATGCCGCAGGAATGACCGCGTCCCTGATGATCGAGCAAGCGCCGCACCTGTTCGGCGGCCTGATCGAAATCACGCGCCCGATAGACGGTCAGCACCAGCGACAGCTTCTCGCCCGACAGCGGATGTTCGGGGCCGACACCGTCGTCCTCGACCAGGAAGAAATCGGCATCAAGCGCCGGTGCGGCCAATTCGAAGGCTCTGGCCAGCACGGCGGCGTCACGGGCGATCAGTTCGCGGTTGAGCTTGCCCTTCACCCACAGGCGCTCGATCATCCGGTGCTTCTCGACTGGCGTGACGCGATAGGCGCCGGCGCGCTCCAGGGCGGCGATGGCGGCCTCATACACTGCATCGACGATCACCAGGGCGTTCTCCGAGGAGCAGGAGGTGGCGTTGTCGAACATCTTGGATGCGGCGATCTTGCCCGCGACCTCGTCCAGATCGGCGGTCTCGTCGATGATCACCGGCACGTTGCCGGCGCCGACTCCGATCGCCGGGGTGCCGCTGGCATAGGCCGCGCGCACGTTGTTCTGGCTGCCGGTGCAGACGATCAGGTCGGCGGCCTGCATCAGCGCCCGGGTGCGCTCGCGGTCCACCGGCTGCGGCAGGATCTGCACCAAGTCCGGGGGTTGCTTGATGCGCTCCAGCTCGGCGCGCATCAGCTCGACGGTGGCATTGGTCACCCACCAAGCGGCCGGCGACGGGGCGATGATCACGGCGTTGCCGCCCTTGAGCGCCATCATGGCCTTGTTGACCGGGGTGGCCGAGGGATTGGTCGAGGGCGTGATCGCCGCCACCACGCCGACCGGCTTGGCGTACTTGACGAGACCACCGGCCGGATCCTCCTCGATCACTCCGGTGGTTTTGACGGCCAGCAGATCGCGCAAGGTGCCGAAGGTCTTGCGCTGGTTCTTGACGATCTTGCTGTCGACCCGGCCCAGACCGGTGGTCTCCACCGCCAGTTCGGCCAACCGGCGGGCATGGTCGGGTCGGTACAGCGACCAGGCCAGGGCGGTGACGGCATCGTCCAGCACCTGCTGGTCGTCGTTGCGAAATTCGGCCATGGCCGCGCGGGCCCGCCGGAACCGTTCGGCGACCACGGCGACCGAATCGTCGGCACTCGCGTTCATGGGCACTCCTCAAGCTTCGGCCGGCCGTAGCGGCCGGCGCAGTTCACTGTAGACATTCCACATCAGAGTCAGGATGGCGGCGATCAGCAGGCCGGCGGTGATCGGCCGGTCGAACAGGGCCAGCACGTCGTAGTCCAGCAGTTGCATGGAACGGCTGAAGGCCGATTCACCCAAGCCCCCCAGGATCACGCCCAGCACGATACCGGCGATGGAATAGCCCGAGCGGCGCAGGTAATAGCCGATGATGCCGGCGATATACATCACCCAGATATCGATCACCAGATTGCGCAGACCGTAAGCGCCGACGGTGGCGATCAGCAGGATGCCGGGCGCCAGCAGATGGAACGGGATGCGCAGCAGATGGACCACGGTCTTGGTCTGGATATAGCCCAACAACAGGATCATCACATTGGCGAAGAACATGGCGGCGAATACCGTCCAGACCAACTCGGACGAAGTCAGGAACACCAGCGGACCGGGCTCCATGCCGTGGATCTGGAATACCCCCATCATCATCGCGGTCAGCGCCCCGCCGGGCAGGCCCAGGGCCAGCAGCGGGATCATGGCCGCGCCGGTGGCCGAGTTGTTGGCGGTCTCCGAGGCCACCACCCCGCCCAGTTCCCCCTTGCCGAACTGCGCTTTGCTCCCCCCCCAGCGAACCGCCTCGTTGTAGCTCAGAAAGGCCGCCAGTACCGCGCCTATGCCCGGCAGTATGCCGGAGAAAAAGCCGATCACCACCGAACGGATCACGGTGAACTTGAGCCGCCAGAACTCCATGAAACTCGGGAAGTCCAGCCGGACCTTGATGTTCTTCTCGGTGCCGACCACCCGGTTGGAGGCCTGGGTGAATACCTCGGAGACCGCGAACAGACCCAGCACCAGCGGAATGAAATGAATCCCCGCCAGCAGGTAATAGCTGTCGAAGCTGAACCGGGCGATGCCGTCCGACGGATCGCTGCCGATGGTGGCGATCAGCAAGCCCAGGCCCACCGACAGCATGCCCTTCCAGAGATTCTCCGCGCCGACCGCCGCCGAGACCGCCAGGCCGAAGCAGATCAGGGCGAAGATCTCCGGGGGTCCGAAGGCCCGCACCGCCCAGCCGGCGATCAGCGGCGTGGCCGCCATCATCACGATGGCCGAACAGATGCCGCCGAAGGCCGAGCACAGCACCGCCGCCCCGATCGCCTTGCTGGCCTGGCCCTTGAGGGTCATGGGATAGCCGTCGAAAGCGGTGGGCGCATTTTCGGGCGAACCCGGGATGTTGAACAGAATCGCCGTAATCGCCCCACCGAACACCCCGGCGCAATAGATCACCGAGTACAGCATGATGGCATGGGTCGGCGTCATGGTGACGGTGAACGGCAGAATCACCGCCCCCAGGGTCAGCATATTGATCCCGGGGATGGCACCGAACAGCATTCCGCCCAGCAACCCGGCGAAGAAGATCAGGATGCCCGTGGGATCGGAGAACAGCAGGGCGGTGCCCATCAGGAAGTTGTCCATGCACGGCCCCGGATCAGCGGATCAGGATGATGAACCAGTTGCTGAAGTCGTAGAAAACCGGCCAGATACCGGTCGGCAAGGCGACGTAGAACAGCCGGGTGAATACCAGGTTGACCAGCGCGAAGATGAACAACGGCACCCCGATCAGCCGGGTCCAGCGCCGTTCACCCAGATAGGCGAGATACGCGATCAGGAACAGCGGTGTGGCAACATAGAAACCCATGCGCGGCAGCGACCAGACGTAGACCAGCGGGATGGCGAACACGCCCAGGATGCGCAGGCGCTCGACCGGACTCAGGCTAGGGGCGATCCGCGCCACCCGCAGCTGCAGATTGCGGATGCGGATGGCGAACTGCAGCAAGGCTCCGGCGGCCAGCAGCAGGATCACCGCCCGCGGCCAGGCCGCCGCCCCCCAGCGAAAGGTGCCGCGCTGGTTGGAAAACTCGAAAGTCAGGACCAAGGCCACGCCGGCCAGGGCCAACCAGACCAGCAGTTCCACCCAGGCCGGGACGGCGCTGCGACTGAACAGGGTCGGACGCGGTGCGACAGCCGCCGACGGCGGTCCATCCCCGGCCATCCCGCTCATTCAATCAGCCCGAGTTCCTTGTAGACCGCCGTATAGGTATCGATGGTGGCATTGATCAGTTCCCGCGACCCTTCGGTGTCGCGGTAGGAATCGATCAGATGCATGTAGTTGTTGGTGTTGAACTGCTGGTAGCTGTCCGAGCCGAAGGCCAGCCGGCAGGCTTCCTCCATAAAGCGGATGCGTTCCTCGGGCACGTCGCGGTGCAGCCAGAAGCCGCGGAAGCGCAGCAACGGCTCGAATTCGGCTTCCGGTATATCGTTGAGCGCGGGAGCATCGGCGAAGGCTTCAGGCCGCTCGTCGAGAAAAGTGAACAGGGTCCGGAACTGCCCGGCCTCCAGGAAGTTGCGCACATCGCCCGGTTGTTCGAACAGCATGTCGACCTGGCCACCGACCAGCGCGGCATAGCGCTCGGACGGGTTATCGAAGGCGATCTGCCGGGTCTCGAAACCCAGCGCCTGTTCCAGCATGTTCATCAACACCCGCTCCTTGGAGCCCAGGTTGCCGACGTTGGCGACGGTCACCTGGCCCGGATTGGCGCGGGCATATTCGACGAAGGAGGCAAAATCCGGGAAGCGCTCATCGTCCGGCTGGACATAGAGCTGGCTGAAGGTGATCTGGGTGATGCAGATCGGCGTCCAGTCCTCGCCCGGATGTTCGCGCAGCCGTCCCGAGGCATAGTTGGTGATGGCATCGTCGATGGACTGCAAGATGGTGTAGCCATCCTTGGGCGCGGTCATGAAGTCCGGCACCGCCGCCATGCCGCCGCCGCCCGGCTTGTTGATCACCTGGAGACCGGCGCCGATCAGCGGTTCCATGGCCGCAGCCCAGGCCCGGGCCAGCTGGTCGGATCCGCCACCGGGCCCATAGGGTACGATCACCGACAGGGGGCGTTGCGGGAAACCGTCGGCGGGTTTCTCCAGCGCCAGGGCATAGGGGCCGGCACAAGCCAGAATGGCCGCTGAAATCAGAGCGGTGATACGCATCATCAGTCTCCTCCGGCCACGACCCGCAGGTAACGGCCTGTCTGGTGGTTGATCGCTGGGCATTATTGTGGCGATTAGCTTAGCTGACGGATTTTGATAAATCAAAGAATTGGAACAAGCAATTTCGATTATCGAAAAAATGACACCGCAAACTCGCCTTAAAATCGCCCGACTACCAGGATAACGAAAAACGTTCCCCAGAACGCCAACAGCAGCAGCCACAGTACCAGATCCACCTTGATGACGGTGCGGTAAGCCACCTTGGTGGCCTCCGGTTTGTCGCTCATGAAGATCCGCGCCATCAGCATGTCGAAAGGCAGTACCCAGATCATGAACAGCACCACGCCCGGGGTGATCTTGTTGATCAACACATCCCAGAACACGCTGTCCAGCTCGCCGACGAAGACGCAGGGGAGGGTCAGCAGGCCCAGCATCACGACCATGACCCGCAAGGGTCCGATATGCGCGGCGATCATGAACGGACTCACCAGCTGTAACCGTCAGGCATGGGCGATAGCCGCTGCCGCGACGCCGCGCGCTCGAGCACCTCGGGTCATCAGCCAGTCCAGCACGGCGGCCCGGTCGCCCTGGAAAACGATACGCTCGCGCTTGCCGGCCAGCTGGTAGTCATACATCGGGTCATAGTAATCGGTCAGCAGCACACTGATCCACTCCCGGTGCAGATCAGGGATTTCTTGACGAACCTGCTCGGCCAGGGCGGCACGCATGATCGCTGCCAGCTGCCGGAAACGCACCCCACCCAGCCGCTTGCGGATGCGTTCCAGAGCACCCAGCAGGTAGGCGCTGTAAGGTTCGAACCAGGCCGCGCCGTACTGCTGCTCGAAAACCTGCCGCATGGTCTTGATGTAACCTTCGAGAATTTCCTCCACCCGGCTGTCCAGGGGAGCTTCCAGCACCACCAGCGGTGCCCGCAGACTGGCCTGGTACAGAACCGGCGGTATCGCCAGACTGCCGATGTTCGACCCCTCGTCTTCCAGCACGATGCAGCGAACATCAGCGGCGCGCTGCCTGAGCAGGGCGGTGGCCAGGGCATTCTCGAAGTCGATCTGGCCGGGTTGCGGGGTAAGCTGGCGGCCGAAAGCCGAACCGCGATGATTGGCCAGCCCTTCCAGATCCACGCTGTCGGTCAAGGTACGGATCAACCGGGTCTTGGCCACCCCGGTGCGCCCCCCGAGCACGATCAGCGACAGCCCCTCCGCAGCCTGTTCCAGTTCGTCCAGCAGGAATCGGCGCAGCGCCTTGTAGCCACCCAGGACCCGCGGATAGCGAATTCCGGCCTCGGCCAGCCACTCCTGGGCGATCCGCGAGCGCAGGCCACCGCGGAAGCAGTACAGTGCCCCCTCGGGATGATCCAGGGCAAACTGGCGCCAGGACGCGATACGCTGATCCCGGATGGCTCCACTGACCAAGCGCTGACCCAACTCCATGGCGGCCGCCTGGCCGGCCTCCTGGTAGCGAATACCGATTCGGTGACGCTGCTCGTCATCCAGCAACGGCCGGTTGACGGCACCGGGAAACGCGCCCCGGGTGTACTCCACCGGCGCGCGCACGTCCAGCAGCGGCGCCCGGTTCAGGAACAGCGCGCGATAGTCGTCGGTTACCGGCAACGCCTCACCCCTCACCCCTCACGCCTCGCTCTTCAATAAAGCTTCTTCGGATCCATGCCCGCATACAGATGCGCCACCTGCTCGCCATAGCCATTGAACGGCAGGGTCGGTCGCCGGAAGAAATCACCGATGCGCCGTTCCCGGGCCTGGCTCCAGCGCGGATGATCGACGTCGGGATTGACATTGGCGTAGAAACCATACTCGAACGGTGCGCTCTGCTGCCAGCTGTTGAGCGGCTGTTGCTCGGTGAACCGGATGGTGACGATGGACTTGATACTCTTGAAACCGTATTTCCAGGGCACCACGATGCGCAGCGGAGCCCCGTTCTGGGGCGGCAGTTCCTCCCCGTACAGTCCCACGGCAAAGATGCTCAAGGGGTGCATGGCCTCGTCCATGCGCAATCCTTCCTGGTACGGCCAGGCCAGGATGGGCACGCGCTGGCCGGGCATCTGCTCCGGATCATGGAGGGTGTGGAACTCGACATACTTGGCACTGGACGTCGGCTCGAAGCGCTTGAGCAGATCGCCCATGGGAATACCGACCCAGGGAATCACCATCGACCAGGCCTCGACGCAACGCAAGCGGTAGATACGCTCCTCCAGTGCATGCGGCGCGACCAGGTCCTCGTAGGCATACTCGCCGGGCTTTTCGCAATGCCCTTCGACGGTCACCGACCAGGGGCTGGTTTTCAGGTAGCGCGGAGCGTAGCGGGGCGGATCGGCCTTGCCGGTGCCGAACTCGTAGAAGTTCACGTAGCCGGTGACATCCTTGTAGGGCGTCAGCTCCTCGTCGGTGCTGAACGGGCTGGCTTGCAGTTCGCCCAGCGCGTTGCCAGCCGTGGTCTCGGCGGTGGTCAGACCGGGGAGAGCCGTGGCCGCGGCCACGGCTGCCCCCGCCTGCAGAAATTGCCGCCGCCGGCGGTAGAGTTCCGGCGGAGTGATCTCCGACGGTCGGATGTCGCTCGGACGTTTGATCAGCATGACGGTCTCCGCATCGATGGGCTTGCAGGGTTCAGACTCTAACCGCGGGCCGGGAGTTCGCTATCGGATTCAGGTCCGGCGCGCATAGTCCAGTCGCACCCGGTCGGGGCCGATCAGGGTTCGCAGCTGCTGCAACAGCGGTTCGGCCGGACAGACCCGCCAGCTGGCGTCCAGCTCCAGTTCGGCGCGGGCACCCGGTCGGGTATAGTCGATATGCACCGGACAGCCGCCGGCCCGATAAGGGGTCAGGGCCGCCGACAGCTCGGCCAGCAGACCGTTGCCACACTGCCCGGCATCGAGCGCCAGCAGCAAGCGCCGAGCGTAGCGTTCGCGGGCTCCGCCGATATCCCAGAGCTGCTCGGCGGTCAGTCGCTGACTGTCGCTGAATTGATCGTAGGCCAGCTTGCCCTCCACGATGATCAGGATATCGGGCTTGAGCCGTTCACGAACCTGCTCGAACAGCTCGGCGAACACCCGCACTTCCATCCGGGCGCTGCCATCGTCCAGGGTGACGAAGGCCATGCGCCCCCCCCGGTTGCCGTTGCGGGTGCGTACCTCGATCAGCAATCCCGCCGCCACCACGATGCGCTCAGCGCGACCGTTGCCGGTACTCAGATCAGCCAGTCGGGCGGAGACGAAGTGGCGCAGTTCGTCCCGGTACTGGTCGATCGGATGTCCGGTGAGATACAGGCCCAGGGTCTGTTTCTCGGCCACCAGCCGTTCATTGTCGCTCCATTCGGGCACGGCGACCGCACTGAGCCGGACCGGCTCGGCCACCACATCCAGACCGAACAGATCGACCTGGTTGGCGGCCCGGGCGTCCTGTTCGGCCAGCTGCAAGGCCTCGGGCAACTGGACCATCAGCGACGCCCGGCTGGCACCCAGACAGTCGCAGGCACCGGCCCGGATCAGCGCCTCCAGCACCCGCCGGTTGACCTTGCGCAGATCCACCCGTCGACACAGATCCAGCAGATCCTGGAACAGGCCGTCGCGACGCGCCTCCATGACGTTCTCCAGCGCATTCTCGCCCACCCCCTTGATCGCCCCCAGACCATAGACGATGCGCCCCTCGCCATCGGCGGCGAACCGGTAGCTGGAATGATTCACCGACGGTGGCACCAGGGTCAGCCCCATGCGCCGGCACTCGTCGACGAACACCACCACCTTGTCGGTATTGTCCATGTCGGAAGACAACACCGCCGCCATGAACTCGGCCGGGTAATGGGCCTTCAGCCAGGCGGTCTGGTAGGACACCAGGGCGTAGGCGGCGGAGTGCGACTTGTTGAATCCGTATCCAGAAAATTTTTCCATTAAATCAAAGATATATCCTGAGATATCGGGATCCACGCCGCGCGCCGTGGCGCCTTCCAGGAAGATCGAGCGCTGCTTGGCCATCTCCTCGGG
>CAYMHN010000050.1:2128-11475 GCA_964390235.1 uncultured Candidatus Competibacteraceae bacterium | reverse complement strand
TCGGGGGTTCGTTCCCGTGCAGTGACAGCGGCCATTGCCGCGCGCTGGGCGAGGCGGGCGGGGCGGGCGCCGCCGGTTGCTCGGGGATCGATAGCGGCGACTGACCGGCCCGGGTTTCCGCCAGTGCCCGGTGCAGGGTGCGGAACAGAAAGTCATGGACCAGACGGGCTTCGCGAAAGCGCACTTCGTGCTTGGCCGGATGGGCGTTGACATCGACCAGCGCCGGATCCAGCTCCAGAAACAGCACGAAGGCCGGGTGGCGGCCATGGTAGAGCACGTCCTGATACGCCTGCCGTACCGCATGGCCGGCCAGTCGGTCACGCACCATGCGGCTGTTGACGAAGAAATACTGCAAATCGGCCTGGCCGCGGGCGCAGCCGGGCAGGCCGATCCAGCCCCACAGCCGCAGCCCGGCGGCCTGATGGTCCAGGTGCAAGGACTGCTCGATGAAACCCTGACCGCACAGCTCGGCGATCCGCAGTTCCCGGGCGGCTTGATCGGACGCGGGCCGCAGCACGACGACCGGGCGCTGATTATGGCGCAGCTGAAAGGCCGTCTCGAAGTGGCTCAAGGCCAGCCGCCGCACGGTATCCTCGATATGCCCGAATTCGGTGCGTTCGGCGCGCAGAAACCTGCGCCGCGCCGGGATGTTGTAAAACAGATCGTGGACTTCGACCGTGGTACCAGGTGGATGGGCGGCGGGCTGCAAGGTCTCGCCCGTCCCCGTCAGCTGCCAGCCATGCCCGGTCTCGCCGGCGCGCGAGGTCAGGGTCAGGCGGGATACCGAGGCGATACTGGGTAGGGCCTCGCCCCGGAAGCCCAGGCTGCGAATGCAGTCCAGATCGGCGAGTTCGCCGATCTTGCTGGTGGCATGGCTGGCCAGGGCCAGCGGCAGATCATCCTTCGGGATGCCGCAGCCATCGTCGCGCACCCGGATCAGCCGGGTGCCACCTGATTCGATATCGATGTCGATCCGACGACTGCCGGCGTCCAGACTGTTTTCCAGCAACTCCTTGACCACCGAGGCCGGGCGCTCCACCACCTCGCCAGCGGCAATCTGATTGACCAGCTGCGGTGGCAGCCGGCGGATCCTGGCGGTGGTCGAGGCCATTGCCTGGCCTATTGGAAAGCCTGCTGCAGCGTGTCCAGCAGGGCCAACCCCTCGGGCGAATTGTCGACCTGGTCCTGAAGATCATGGACCACGACCAGGGTTTGCGGTCCCTGACCGGCCAGACGGACCTTGAAACGTTCGCCGGGCTCGCGGCTCTGCAGGCTGTCATCCCGCCAGAAAGCCAAGGTCGACAGCAGGCCGCTGGAGCGCTGGCCCTCGGTAAGGCTGCGCTGTTCGACCAGGAACAGTCCCTCGCTGCGGTTCTGGTCTTCGACCACGAACCGGTCGCTGTCCAGTGCCAGGCCCACCAGACGCCAGGCATCGTCATACGGGCGACCGACCATCAAGGCCTTGTGCCCTTGACTGTCCTCGACCACCCGGGTCGGCACGATCGGACTGGCGGCATCGGCGCTGGCGGTCAACTGCTGGCTGGCCCGCTGCTCGGACGCGCCCAGATAGACCATCAGCCGGCTGAGCATCTCGGCTTCCAGCTCCGGTTCGCGCGGTCGAGACTGCCAGCGGGTGACCGAGGTTTGGGTGGTCGTGGCGCGGCCGCTGGGGGTGATGACCATCTCCTCGACGCCGAAATGGGTCAAAAAGATCTCGGTGCCATCCTCGACCCGTTCCAGGCGCACCCGGAACTTGTCGCGGGTCGGTGCCGAGTAGGCGAAGTCCAGAAACCGGCTGAGTACGGCTCGGATCGGACCATCGGGAATACTCGCCCGATTCTCCAGCCAGTCGGTTTCCATGATGCCGATGCGCGGATCATCCCGGGACAGGGGAAAGCCGTTGCCCAGCCAGAACTCCTTGACGCGCGGCCAGAGCACTTCGGCCGACTGGTCGACGACCAGCCAGCGGCGATCATCGCTGCGCTGGATGCGCATGCCGACCGGTTCCCGGGCAATCACCTCGGTCGGTGTCCCGGCCACTCGTTCCCGGCTGTAATCGCTCAGGCTGGCGGAGGCGCCGCTGCTCAGTTCGGGCACGAGCAGCGAGTCGTCGATGGTGGACGTGGTCAGATCGGGGGGCAGCTCCAGGGGATTGGCCATCCGGCTGGTCCGGTAATCGGGCCGCCGGTCGGGGACCATCTGATCGACGCTGCCACAGGCGACCAGCGCCAGCAGCAGCAGGGGGCTGAGAATTCGGGTCAATGGCATCGTGACGTCAACATTGGCGTGTATAAGGGCGTTATAAAATTTCGGCCTGGCGCATGGCCTCGAGCACTCGGGCTTGATAAGCCGCCGCCAGCGGGGTCAGCGGCAAGCGGATCCCCGGTCCGATCAGGCCGAGCTGCTGCACCGCCCACTTGACCGGGATCGGATTGGGTTCCAGGAACAAGGCCTTGTGCAATGGACCGAGACGGGTGTCGATGCGTTCCGCGCCGCCGCGGTCTCCGGCCAGCGCGGCGGCGCAGAGTTCATGCATGGCTTGTGGAGCGACATTGGCCGTCACCGAGATCACGCCCTTGCCGCCGGCCAGAATGGCTTCGGCGGCGTAGGGGTCATCACCGCTGTAAATGGCGATCCGCTCGCCGCAGCGCGCTATCAGCGTCCGGATCCGCTCCAGGGTGCTGGCCTCCTTGATGCCGACGATGTTCGGCAGTTCGGCCAGTCGGGCCACGGTCTCGGGCAACATGTCGCAGCCGGTTCGGCCGGGAACATTATAGAGAATCTGGGGTATGTCGACCTGTTCGGCTATGGTTCTGAAGTGCTGATACAGGCCTTCCTGGGTGGGTTTGTTGTAGTAGGGCACGACCAGTAGACAGGCGGCGGCACCGGCCTCGGCGGCGGCCTTGGTCAGGTGCAGGGCCTCGCGGGTCGCGTTGGCGCCGGTTCCGGCGATCACCGGGATACGCCCGGCGGCGAACGCTATGGTGCGGCGGATCACCTCGTCATGCTCGGCGAAATCGAGGGTGGCGGATTCACCGGTGGTGCCCACCGAGACGATGGCATCCGTGCCGTTGTCGATGTGGAACTCGACCAGTCTGGCCAATGCCGCATAGTCTACGGCGCCCGCCTGGGTCATCGGCGTGACCAGTGCTACCATACTGCCCTGAAGCATGCTGTGCTCCCCAGCGAAATCAAATAGTAAGCTTCCCATGTTACGAGTCGGGCAAGGGCTTGACAAGCACTGATGGCAGGGTCTTGATGGGCGCGTTCGGACAGGCCACTATGACGGCTGTGGAACGCCGAGCGAGTGGAGTGAGCAGCGGTGAATTATCTGGCTGTAGCGGTGCTGGGCGAAGACCGACCGGATGTAATCGACACCATCACCCGGTCGGTGCTCGAATGCAAGTGCGATATCCTGGACACCCGCATGACGGTGCTGGGCGAGGAGCGCGGCATGCTGCTGCTGGTGCAGGGTAACTGGAACACCCTGGCCAGACTGGAAACCCAGCTGCAGAAGCTGGAGCGCCAGCAAGGGCTGAATATCAGCCATCGGCGTACCGGCGGGTTTCGCGAGCAGCCCGATCTGCGCCCCTACGCGGTCGAGATCAATGCCCTGGAGCAACCTGGTATCGTCGCCCGGGTAACCGGGTTTTTCACCGGCCATGGCATCTGGATCGAGGATCTGGCGACCCGCAGCTATCGGGTTCCGCATACCGGAGCGCCGATGGTCACCCTCAATCTGGTATTGGGTGTACCGGGCCGCATCCATATCGGCGGTCTGCGCGAGGAGTTTCTGGATTTCTGCGACGAGCAGAACTGGGACGCGGTGCTGGAACCGGTCAAGAGCTGAAAGCCGATTCATCAACACGAGGATACTCATGAGTCAACCCATTATCGATCAACCGGCGCCCCATTTCAGTGCATCGGCGACCGGTGGCCGGACCATCGATCTGGCCGAATTGCGTGGCCATAATGTCGTGCTGTACTTCTATCCCAAGGACAATACCCCGGGATGCACCACCGAGGGGCAGGATTTCCGCGACCGGCATGCCGAGTTCGAAGCGCTGGCCACGGTGATTCTGGGCATCTCGCGCGATTCCTTGAAAAGTCACGAGAATTTTCGCGCCAAGCATGATTTCCCGTTCGCCTTGCTGGCCGACCCGGACGAGACGCTGTGCCGGCTGTACGATGTGATCCGCACCAAGAACATGTACGGACGCCAGGTCCAGGGGATCGAGCGCAGTACTTTTCTGATCGACAAGCAGGGCGTGCTGCGTCGCGAGTGGCGCAAGGTCAAGGTCGCCGGGCATGTCGACCAGGTGCTGGCGGCGGTGCGGGAGCTGAATGCCTGATGGGCGCCGAGGCGGCGTCCGGGCAACGGCTGTTCGTGCTCGATACCAATGTGCTGATCCACGATCCGACCGCCCTGTTCCGCTTCAAGGAGCATGACATCCATCTGCCGATGACGGTCCTGGAGGAACTGGACCGGGCCAAGAAAGGCATGTCGGAAACGGCGCGCAACGTGCGCCAGGTCAGCCGCTTTCTCGACGAACTGATGGTGGACGTCAGCCATGCCGACATCGAACGTGGACTGACCTTGCCGGCCCTGGGCGAGCAGGGTGCCGCACCCGGGGGCCGATTGTTCTTCCAGACCCGTTCGCTGGCCGCCACGCTGCCCGAGATGCTGCCCGGCAACACCCCGGACAACGATATCCTCAGCGTGGCCATGGCCTTGCAGCAGGGTTCGCCCGATCAGCAGGTGACCCTGGTGTCCAAGGACATCAATCTGCGGATCAAGGCCGCGATTCTCGGCATCCACGCCGAGGATTACTACAACGATCAGGTGCTGGACGATGTCAGCCTGCTCTATAGCGGATTGTGGCAGGCGCCGGCCGACTTCTGGGACGACCACAGTCAGGACATGGCGTCCTGGCAGGAGGAGGGGCGGACCTTCTACCGGGTGCACGGCCCCCGGGTCGGTCAATGGCATCTCAATCAGAGTATCCTGCTGCCCGACGATCCGATGGCTTACGGGGTGCGCGAACTGGAGCCGGACTCGGCCCTGCTGGAGCGTCTGTACGACTACACCAATCCTCGGCATGCGATCTGGGGGATCACGGCGCGCAATTCGGAGCAGAACATCGGCCTCAATCTGCTGCTGGATCCCGCTATCGACTTCGTGACCCTGCTGGGTGCGGCGGGCACCGGCAAGACCTTGCTGGCGCTGGCGGCCGGGCTCGCGCAGACGCTGGATGACAAGCGCTATCGCGAGATCATCATGACCCGGGTGACGATGCCGGTGGGCGAGGACATCGGGTTTCTCCCCGGCACCGAGGAGGAGAAGATGACGCCCTGGATGGGGGCGCTGCTGGACAATCTGGAGGTGCTAAACCAGGGGCAGGAAGGTGGCTCATGGGCGCGGGCCGCGACCCAGGATCTGCTGTCCACCCGGATCAAGATCCACTCGCTCAACTTCATGCGCGGGCGCACCTTTCTGAACAAGTTCCTGATCATCGACGAGGCGCAGAATCTGACCGCCAAGCAGATGAAAACCCTGATCACCCGTGCTGGCCCCGGGACCAAGGTCGTCTGTCTGGGCAATATCGCCCAGATCGACACGCCTTATCTGACCGAGACCAGTTCCGGTCTGACCTACGTCGTGGATCGCTTCAAGGGCTGGCCGCATGGCGGTCATGTCACCTTGCGGCGCGGCGAGCGCTCGCGCTTGGCGGAGTTCGCTTCGGATGCCCTGTAGCGAGAGCGATCGATAATGCCGATCAGGCCGCCTTCTGGGATGGGGCGGTCTGCGTCCGGCTGCCGGCAGCGTCGTCATCGTCGGAATGGCGTGGCCAGGCCTTGATCACCGCTTGTACCACGGTGGCCAGCGGGATGGCGAAGAATACCCCCCAGAAACCCCAGATGCCGCCGAACACCAGCACCGCGACGATGATGGCGATCGGGTGCAGATCGACTACCTCGGAAAACAGCAGCGGCACCAGCACATTGCCGTCCAGCGCCTGGATGATGCCGTAGGCGATCATCAGCCAGACGAACTCCGGCCCCCAACCCCACTGGAACAGGCCCACCAGGGCCACCGGAATGGTGGCCACGGCGGCGCCGATATAGGGGATGATGACCGACAGACCGACCATCAGCCCCAGCAGCATGGCGAATTCCAGACCCATCAGGCTGAAGGTGATGTAGGTGAACGCCCAGACGATCATGATTTCCCAGAACTTGCCGCGGACGTAGTTGCCCATCTGGAGGTTGACTTCATGCCAGACCTGCTTGGACAGCGTGTAGTCACGGGGCAGGAAGCTCCTGAACCAGGCGATGATGCGATCCTTGTCCTTGAGGAAGAAAAACACCAGCAAAGGCAGCAGGAACAGATAGATCGCCAGCGTGATCAGGCTGACCACCGAAGCCAGCGACCAGGACAGCAGATGCTGGCCCAGGATCACGGTCTCGGCACGCAGGTTGCTGATCAGGGCATCGACCTGCTGCTCGCCGATGAAAGTCGGATAGCGCTCGGGCAGGCCCAGCAGCAGCTCCTGCCCCTTGACCAGCATATTGGGCAGCTCCTGCACCAGCTGGAACAGCTGACGGGACAACAGGGGCAGAAGACCCAGTACCAGAAACGTCAGAAAGGCGCTGAACAGGGCGAATACGATCATGACGGCCGGCGTTCGACGAACGCCCCAACGCTGCAGATAGCCCACCAGTCCTTCCAGCAGATAGGCAATGACCAGCCCGGCCAGTACCGGGGCCAGCATCTTGCCCATGAACATGATCACGCCCAGGCCGAACAGCAGCAGCAGCACCAGGATCACGGCCTGGGGGTTGCTCAGCACGCGGCGAACCCAGTTGCTGACGATGTTCATGGCAAAGATATCTGTCTCCGGGCGGACAAGCGCCGGATTCGGGTATCCGGCCATCCATTAGCTTAGCAATGAATCGGTGGGCTTGCGACCGTCTAGCCCGCGAGCAAGCTCAGCAGCTGCGGATCCTGCAACAATTGCCGCAGGCTCTGGCCGAGGACTTCGTTGAGCAGGGCCTCGTTATCGGCTTCGCTCGGATAGCCGGCCACGCGGCGCACGCTGTTGGCCCGGTACTGCGCGCTGCGGCGAACCTGGCCGCCGGTGCTCAGTGTCGCCGTCAATAGCGCCTCGGCGCGGGCATCGTTGAGCAGGCCGCCGGGCTGACTGTCCAGCCGATAGCCGAGTTGCTGAATCTGCACATCCAGCGTCAAGGGGGCCGTCGCACCCGCGGGCTGGACCCGGAAACCGGCGGCCGTCAAGCGTTCCGCCAAGGCCCGGCGCACGGTCTGATCGACCGGGTTACGGGGGGTGATCAGGGCCGTATCACCATACAGTCCGCCACGGCTGCCGAGTACCGGCGATGCGCGGCGGTCGGAGACAATCAAGGCCAGCGGTCGGTCGCGGCCGATGTCCGGCATGGCCACATCGACGATGGGCAGCAACGACACCGTCTGTGGACTCAAGGCGCAACCGGCCAGCGCCAGGCACAGCACAAATATTCGCCACGGGGTTGAACTCCGGTTGCCGGCGGACAGTCTGCTAGAAGGGGTCATCAGTGTCATTGCAGCATCCCGTGTCCAATCGCCGGAGAACCGCGACCGCGCGATATCGCCCGGTGCTCTTTTCGATGCAATCGCAGGGTTTTCATAGCCCATCATTGTTGGCACTTATGGCCGGCTTGACAAGTTTTGCCGATATCGACCGCATTGCACTATGCACCGGTAAAGTGCGTAAAATGGGCATACCATGCTGTTGCCAGCATCATGAACGATGGCGGTATGTGCCCGGCATGTCGGGGTCGGCCCGAAACGGTGAAGACGGCTCTTGATTCAGAAGTCCCGGTGACGGTACTCCGTATCGATGGCGTGCAATTTGCTAATGAATCATTGTCTAACGGGTTAGGCAACGTGGCACCAGCGCGAGAGAGGTAAGCCATCATGAGCATCTTTCAGCATTACCAGTCCAGATACGAGGACAACAAGGAAGAAGTGTACTCGATTCAGGAATACCTGGAGCTTTGCAAGCAGGATTCCAGCGTCTATTCGACTGCGGCCGAGCGCCTGCTGCTGGCTATCGGGCATCCGGAACTGCTCGATACCAGTCAGGATTCCCGGCTGAGCCGGATCTTTTCCAACAAGGTCATCAAGATCTATCCGGCCTTCAGGGATTTCTACGGCATGGAGGATTCGATCGAGCAGATCGTCTCCTATCTCAAGCATGCCGCCCAGGGCCTGGAGGAGAAAAAGCAGATCCTGTATCTGCTGGGCCCGGTGGGCGGCGGCAAGTCCTCGCTGGCCGAGCGCCTCAAAGCGTTGATGGAAAAGGTTCCCTTCTACGCCATCCAGGGTTCGCCGGTCTTCGAGTCGCCCTTGGGGCTGTTCGACCCCGAGGAGGACGGGCCGATCCTGGAAGAGGACTACGGTATCCCGCGCCGCTATCTCAAGGGGATCATGTCGCCCTGGGCGGTCAAGCGACTGCACGAGTACAACGGTGACATCACCCGGTTCAAGGTGATCAAGCTCAAGCCGTCCATTCTGGACCAGATCGCGATCGCCAAGACCGAACCGGGTGACGAGAACAATCAGGATATCTCGGCCCTGGTCGGCAAGGTCGATATCCGCCAGTTGGAGCACTACGCCCAGAACGACCCCGACGCCTACAGCTACTCCGGCGGGCTGTGCCGCGCCAACCGCGGCCTGATGGAATTCGTCGAGATGTTCAAGGCCCCGATCAAGGTCTTGCATCCGCTGCTGACCGCCACCCAGGAAGGCAATTACAACGGCACCGAGGGGCTTTCCGCGCTACCCTTCGAGGGGATCATTCTGGCCCACTCCAACGAAGCCGAGTGGCAGGCGTTCAAGAACAACAGGAACAACGAAGCATTCCTCGACCGCGTCTACATCGTCAAGGTGCCTTATTGCCTGCGAGGGTCCGAAGAGGTCAAAATCTATCACAAACTGCTCATCAACAGCTCGCTGGATGTCGCTCCCTGCGCGCCGGGTACGCTGGAGATGCTGGCCCAGTTCTCGGTGCTCACCCGGCTCAAGGAGCCGGAGAATTCCAGCATCTTCTCCAAGATGCGGGTCTATGACGGCGAGAACCTCAAGGATACCGACCCCAAGGCCAAGTCCATGCAGGAATACCGCGACTATGCCGGCGTCGACGAAGGCATGACCGGCATCTCGACCCGATTCGCCTTCAAGATCCTGTCGCAGGTGTTCAATTTCGATCACAGCGAAGTCGCCGCCAACCCGGTCCACCTGCTGTACGTGCTGGAACGGCAGATCGAGCGCGAGCAGTTTCCGCCCG
>CAYMHN010000050.1:0-2118 GCA_964390235.1 uncultured Candidatus Competibacteraceae bacterium | reverse complement strand
GGCGGTATTTTTCACCGATATCGGCATGTCCGAGCGTTTCCTGGGCTATCTCAAGGGCTCTCTGGCTCCGCGCTATGCCGAGTTCATCGGCAAGGAGCTGCAGCAGGCTTATCTGGAATCCTATTCCGAATACGGCCAGAATCTGTTCGACCGCTATGTCTCCTACGCCGACTTCTGGATCCAGGATCAGGAGTACCGCGATCCCGAAACTGGTGAGTTCTTCGACCGCGGTGCCCTGAACGAGGAGCTGGAAAAGATCGAGAAGCCAGCCGGCATTTCCAATCCCAAGGATTTTCGCAACGAGATCGTCAACTTCGTGCTGCGGGCCAGGGCCAACAATCAGGGGCGCAACCCGCCCTGGACCAGCTACGAAAAGCTGCGCGCGGTGATCGAGAAGAAGATGTTCTCCAGCACCGAGGAACTGCTGCCGGTGATCAGTTTCAATGCCAAATCCTCGGCCGAGGATCAGAAAAAGCATGAGGAATTCGTCAAGCGAATGGTGGAAAAAGGCTATACCCGCAAGCAGGTCAGACTGCTGTCGGAATGGTACCTGAGGGTGCGCAAAGCCTCATAAGAGGCGGGAGCTTTCGATGACGCATTTCATCGACCGTCGAGTGGATGGCAAGAACAAGAGCGCGGTCAACCGGCAGCGCTTCATTCGCCGGTTCAAGGCTCAGATCAAGAAGGCCGTGTCCGAGGCCATGGCGGGTCGCAGCATCCGCGATATGGACAGCGGCGAGCAGGTCAATATTCCGGCCCGCGATCTGAGTGAACCGGTGTTCAACCATGGCTCCGGCGGCCGGCGCGAAACCATTCATCCGGGCAACAAGGAGTTCTTGCAGGGCGATCGGGTCCCGCGGCCGCGCGGTGGTGCCGGTGGGGGCGGCGGTGGACAGGCCAGCAACAAGGGGCAGGGCGAGGACGAGTTCACCTTCCAGCTGACCCGTGAAGAGTTTCTGGAACTGTTCTTCGAGGACCTGGAACTGCCTAATCTGGTCAAGACCGAACTGACCAAGCTGCGCGAATACAAATGGGTGCGCGCCGGTTTCACCACCGACGGAATACCCAGTAATATCAATGTGGTGCGCTCGCTGCGCCAGTCCCTGGCGCGGCGCAAGGCGATGGCCGCGCCCTATAGCGGCCGCCTGCGCGAGGCCGAGGCCAGGCTGGCGGCGCTGCTGGAGACGGTCGAGGAAGAGGCGCCGGAAGTGCAGGAACTGCGGACCGAGATCGCCCGCCTGCGGACCCGGATCCGGACCATTCCGTTCATCGATACCTTCGATCTGCGCTACAACAATCGGATCAAGCAGGCCCGACCATCCAGTCAGGCCGTGATGTTCTGCCTGATGGACGTATCCGGTTCCATGAACCAGGCTCGCAAGGATCTGGCCAAGCGTTTCTTCATCCTGTTGTACCTGTTCCTCAAGCGCAACTACGAGCACATCGAGGTGGTATTCATCCGCCACCACACGGTGGCCAAGGAAGTCGACGAAGAGGAGTTCTTCTACTCGCGCGAGACCGGTGGTACGGTGGTCTCGAGCGCGCTGGAGCTGATGCACGACATCGCCTGTGAACGCTACCCGACCGCCAGCTGGAACATCTACGCCGCCCAGGCATCCGACGGCGACAACTGGCATACCGACTCGCCGACCTGCCGCGATCTGCTGATCGACGAACTGATGCCGCTGGTACGCTATTTCGCCTATGTCGAGATCACCCCGGACCGGCACCAAAGCCTGTGGGATGCCTATCTCGACGTGCAGGACGGCTGTCCGCATTTCGCCATGCGCCAGATCGACGGGCCGGCCGACATCTATCCCGTATTCCGCGACCTGTTCAAGAGGCGAACCGCATGACCCGGCGCATCATATCCGAATCGTCCGAGTGGACCTTTCCGCTGCTGGAGCGCTACAACCAGGAACTGGGCCGGTTCGCGGCCGAGTATGGTCTGGACACCTATCCCAACCAGATCGAAGTCATCGCCGCCGAGCAGATGATGGATGCCTACGCCTCGGTGGGCATGCCGCTGGGTTATCACCACTGGTCCTACGGCAAGCGTTTCGTGGCCCCCGAGCAGACCTACCGGCGCGGCCAGATGGGCCTGGCCTACGAGATCGT
>CAYMHN010000049.1:0-11580 GCA_964390235.1 uncultured Candidatus Competibacteraceae bacterium | reverse complement strand
AACAGGGTCAACTGATGGATGGAGAGCAGACCCTCGGCGTCCTCCATGGGCACCCCCAGGGTAATCACCAGAATATCATCGAAACGTTCGACCTTGGGCCGCTGACCGCCATTGAGTACATCCTCCAGGGACAGCGGATGCAGATCCAGCCGCTCGCCCAGCAGACTGAGTTCATCGGCGTCGGGCATGCCCTGCACGCTGATCCAGTGCAGCGGCATGTCCTCGTGAATGGCCGGTAGTTGCTCGGGGACGATGGTCTCCAGCGCCCCCCAGCGCCCCCTGTCACAGCGGGTCACCATGAAAACAGCGGGCAACCGCTCGCGGGAAACATCGGTATGCAGGGTTCCGGGCGCGGTACCGGGACTGTGGTAGTGCTTGCGAAACAGATCGACCATGCGCTGGTTCCAGGGTAAATGCGGGTAGATTCGGTCAGGGCAGTAGCCTTTGCATGGACGAGTGGCATGTGCTTTGACTCGGCATTCAATCGAGGCCGATGGCAAGACCGATCAGTTTGCGGATGGCGTCGAGTTGTGCCTGAGTGATATGCGAACCGGTTGGCGTGATGCGCTGCTTGGAGGTCGTGGTGACATGATGGGCGAGCGCATAGCAGAGTTTGCTGCACCCATTCTCGGGCGTGGGCGTGATCCGAACCGCCAGATCCCGGATGGCGAGGTGCGGGTCTTCCGCGAGCGGTACCAGAATGAGGTTCGGATAGACGGCATCGAAAAGTTCGCTGTCTTCAACCGCGATGGCCGGTCGCTTCTTGTTCGCTTCCTTGGGCAGGGCATCCCGCCAATCCACCAGAATGATCCGTCCGGCTTCGATCTTCATCGATCGCCGTTTTCCGCGCCGGGCGTGCCCCAGCCCTCGTAGAATGCGCGAGCCTCGGGTGATGAGGCGACATAAGCACCCACAGCCTTGCTCTGGGCACGGATGCGCTGGCGGCGTAGTCGTTTGGCCTCGCCGGCCGCCAGCTCTCGCAGGTAAGTCGACAGACCTACGCCGCGCTCCCTGGCGGCGGCTTCCAGCGTGGCCTGGACCTCATCGTCCAGGCGTACGGAAACGGGATGACCCATAATTGGATTGCTCATTGGAATTCTCAATCAGTTTAGCCCATGATTGGGTTACATCAAAGTAATACGGATATGTAGTGATTTTTGACCATAACGAATCGAAGCGGCTCGAGCGGGTCGAACCGGCGGTGCGGATCTTTATCAGGGCGAGCCGGATACACCCCGCAAGCGTTCGGAGCGTCGTCGGAGCAGTTCCATCGCCACCAGCAGCAAGGCCGCCAGCAGGATCAGCAGGGTTGCGACCGCCGCAATCGAGGGACTGGCGTATTCCCGCACGCCGCTGAAGATCTGACGCGGCAAGGTTCTCTGCTCGGGACTGGCCAGAAACAGAGCCACTACAATCTCATCGAACGAGGTTGCAAACGCGAACAAACCACCGGTCGCCACGCCGGGCGCGATGATCGGCAGGACGATGCGCCGGAACACCGTGAGCGGGGGCGCGCCCAGGTTGGCGGCGGCGCGCACCAGATCGCGGTCGAAGCCGTGCAGGGTGGCGGTCACCGTGATCACCACGAACGGCGAGGCCAGCACGGCATGCGCGAGTATCAGGCCAATATAGGTACCGAGCAGGCCGAGCTTGGCGAACAGGAAATAGAACGCCACCGCCGAGATGACTATGGGTACCACCATGGGTGAAACCAGAATGCCGAAGATCAACAGGCGATAACGGAAACGTGCCTGCGCAAGCCCGACCGCCGCGAGCGTGCCCAGCACCATGGCGATCAGCGTGGCCGAGACACCGACGATCAGACTGTTGCGGGCGGCGTCCGTCCAGCGCTCGGAGGCCAGCACCTCCTGGTACCAACGCCAGGACCAGCCGGGCAGCGGAAAAGCGAGTACATTGCCCGATGTGAACGACATCGGCACGATGATGACCAGCGGCACGACCAGAAACGCCAGCACGCAGGCCGCGACCACCCGGGCCGCGTAATACCACAGGCGGTCCTCCAGGGATGCGTGCGAGGGTAGCGCCATCGCCTCAGCCCAGTCGGGCTGCCATGCGCCCGAGTAGCGCCAGCAGCAGTGCGGTCACGAGCAAGAGCACCGTACCCAGCGCCGATGCCATGCCCCAGTCGATGATGTCGTTGATGTAGTAGGCGACGAAGTAGCTCACCATCTGATCGCTCGCGCCCCCGACCAGCGCGGGCGTGATGTAGTAACCGAGAGCCATGATGAACACCAGCAGTGCGCCCGCCGCGATCCCCGGCATGGTCAGCGGCAGGTAGATGCGCAGAAAGGCGGTGCGCGCCGAGGCACCCAAGGATCGCGCCGCTTGCACCAAGTCGGGGGAAACATTGCGCATCACACTGTAGAGCGGCAGCACCATGAACGGCAGCAACACATGGGTCATGGCCACCAGTACGCCGATGCGGTTGTAGATCAGCTGGAGCGGCTCATCGATGAGGCCGACCCAGCGCAGGATCCCGTTCACCGGACCATTGCCCTGCAACAGAATCACCCAGGCCGTGGTACGCACCAGCAAGGAAGTCCAGAACGGTAGCAGCACGCAGATCATCAGCAGGTTCGACAAGCGCCGTGGCAGCACGGTCAGCACATAGGCCACGGGGAAGCCGAGCAACAGACACAGCCCGGTCACCTGCAGGGCAATGACGAAGGTACGGACCAGCACCGTGGTATAGATCGCCGTTTCGGGGGGAACGGCTTCTATCCCCCCCGCAGCGGCCACCTGAAGGTCCACCGTTGCCAGCAAATACGATGGCGTCAGCCAGCCGGATTCGATGCGCAGCGCGTGCCAGTATGCCGGGTCCATCCACCGCCGATCCACCGACTCGAAGTACGCCGTCCAGCTGGTTTCAGGTGTGTCCGGAAGGGTTCTTGCCGTGCGCAGAATCAGGGAGCGGTACCCCGGTATGGTCGCATTCATGCGCCGACCAAGAATCGCCGCGGTACCTTGGGTGGCGGCCAGCCGCAAGTCGGCGGCAAGCGCCTCGAATACGGACTCGTCGGGCAGATCGCCGCTGTCCCAGTGACCGAGGAGAGTCACCGTCTGCGGCAGTGTCCGGGGAACGATGGCGTTGTCGACCGCGCGATACAGGAACAAGCCGATGGGCACAATGAAGAGTGCGCCGACGAACAGCAGCAAAGGGGAAATCAGCGCAATCCGCCTCCAGGTCGCGCGGCGCTGATGGCGACGCACCGCGGTGCGGATCAGGACCCGTGGTTCGCCGGAGCGTTGGGAAACGGCTACCCCATCCGCCATGCGTCACAAACCTTCGACGCCAGCGTCAGGCTCTTGCCAGAGCGGCGGCATTGAAGCAACATAGCAAGTGTGCCTTGTGATCACACATCAAACCTTCAAGATCCGGCCGGAGTCGTCGGCACGCTCCACAGGCCCGGGCCGTGGAACCTGAAATGAACGCCCCCCGCGTACCGAAGACGACCCGTAAACACGCCGGCAGACCGGCTTCGCGCACCCGTCTGCGGGTCTCTCCCGTGGAGCGAACAACACTCAACGAGCAGGTCTACCATCAGCTCGGGCGCGTCATCATGGAAGGTCAGGTCGAACCGGGGTCCACCTTCACGATCCGCGGTCTCGCCGAATCGTTCGGCGTCAGCCCGATGCCGGTGCGCGTGGCGCTGCGCAGGTTGGTCACCGAGCATGCCCTGGTGATGCTGCCGAACCACTCCGTCGCCCTGCCGGTCATTACCCGTGAGAAATTCGACGAAATCACCCGAATCCGCGTGGCGCTGGAGGGCTTGGCCGCCGAGGTGGCGGCAGCCCGCATGCTGCCCGCCGATGTGCGCCGTATGGAACGCCTGAACGCCGGGATGGAAGCCGCTGGCGGCGCCAACACCACGCCTTACCTCGCCAACAACCGCGAATTCCATTTCACGCTCTACGAACGCGCGGAGCTGCCCACACTGCTCGCCATGATCCGTTCCCTGTGGTTGCAGATCGGGCCCGTTCTGGCCATTTTCGCCCGCAGCCGCGAGATGGAGCGCCCGCACGCCGAGATTCACCACAGGGCAGTGCTCGCGGGCTTGCATGACGGCGACGTGGAACGGGTTCGGCGCGCCATCGAATCGGACATTCTCGTGGCGGCCGAAACTATTGCAAGCACGCTGTAACGCCTTGGCCGCCCGACGGTCTGTCGGGTGACAGCGCCTGTTCGAGCAGACGACCGCGGGCGGCGAGAAACTCGGCCACCGCATCACCCAAACGATCGGCCTCGGCCTCGCTGCTCTCCAGCGACAGATTGCCCATGATCCGCCTGGAGATGTAGATCCCGGCGGCCAGCATGTCGAAGTGAAACAACGCTCGCAGCTGCTGCAAGACGGTCGCCCGCCCGTCCGCGAACGCATGCAGGTCGGCGGCGTTGCGTACCGGCCCGCGATGGAAATGGATGCCGAAGATCGAGCCGACACCGGTCGCCAGCAATGGCAGATCGCGCCCGATCGCCAGCGCGTTCAATCGCTCGCGGATCCGGTCTCCCAGGGCATTCATCCGCGATAGCGCGGCGCGGGTCAGCACCTGCGAGAGGGCTGCGTGGCCCGCCGCCATCGCCAGCACATTGTTGTTGAAGGTGCCGCCGTGAGGAAAGGCATCGGGACGCCGGGGATCGAACCGGTCCATGATGTCCGCGCGTCCGCCGAAGGCGCCGATGGTGATGCCGCCACCGATGTACTTGCCCAGCGTCGTCAGGTCGGGCACGATGGCCAGCGTTCCCTGAAGCCCTCCGAATCCGAGCCGCGAGGTCATCACTTCATCGATCACCAGCAACACCCCGTGGCGGGAGCAGGCATCACGCAGGGCGCGCAGAAACTCCGGTTCCGCCGGAATGCATCCGGCGGCCCCCTGCATCGGCTCGACCAGTACCGCAGCGAGATGATCCGCGTTCGCATCGATGGCAGCGACGGTCTGCTCGGTGTCATTGAACGGCGCGACTATCCATGGATAAGGCGCGTTGAGTGGCGAACCACCCTGCCCGAAATAGATCATGCCACCGTGGTAGCCACCGTCGAACACCAGCACGGATGAACGGCCGGTGACGGCACGGGCGGCGGCGACGGCCAGCAGATTGGCCTCGGTACCGGAGTTGCAGAAGCGCACCCGCTCGATGGAGCGAAACCGCGCCACGATCTCCTCCGCCAGCAGGGGTTCATAGGGGTTGGGAGCCCCCAGGGTGAGCCCGTCCGCCAGCACCCGAACCAGGGTCTCGCGGATGACCGGGTTCGAATGCCCGAACAGACCGGCCGTATACTCGTTCACGAAGTCGAGGTACTCGTGGCCATCGACATCGGTCAGTCGGGACCCTCGGCCACCGGCCATGTAGAGCGGAAACGGCGAGAAAAACACCGTGGTGCGGGTATTGCCACCGGGCATGGTTGCCATCGCGTTGCGGCTGAGGCGTTCGCTGCCGGGATTCTCGGCCAGGTAACGGACTTCGGCCTCGCGCAGCGCGGTGGCCAGGTCCAGGTTCGCGTTGGTCATGGATCAGAGTGCGACCATGGTGGTTATGAAACAAGCCCGCGCCGGCCACTGGCGGCCGGCCACGGGAGCGCGCGTATCTTGCCTGTTAGTCGGCCACCGTCACTGGCTCGCCCAGCGATTGAAGCGTTCCGTCGCGGTGGCCTGCCGATCCACCCAGAACTCGTCGCTATAGGTCCAGGCCCAGTCCGCCTTGTCCGGTGACGTCGGCAGGCTGTCGCGAATCTCTGCCGACATCATGTCATAGGCGGCCACCGTCGGCACCCCGTAACTGAGATACTTGGTCAGTTCGGCCTGTACCTCGGGACGCGAATAAAAGGCCAGAAACCGCTGCGCCGCCTCGGGATTCGGACCGCCGGCAATCTGCACCCAATAATCGGTGCCGACCCAGAAACCGGCTTCCCAGGGAATCACCAGATTGCGGTTGTTCTCCTCGGCCGCACCGGTGACCCGTGCGTTGAACGAAACCGTCATGACCACGTCGCCGGCCAGCAACCGCTGCACGGTCTCCGATGCGGACCCGATCCAGAGAATGTGGGGACGCAACTCTTCGAGCTTGCGGAAAGCGCGCTCCATGCCATCCGGCTGGAGGAGCACGTCATAGATTTCCTCCCGCTTCACACCATCGGCGGCCAAGGCGATTTCGATGACGATGCGCGCATCGCGGTAAACCCCGCGCTGGCCGGGAAACCGCTCCACATCCCAGAAGTCCGCCCAGCTGGTCGGCCCCTCGGCAAGCACATCGCCGTCATAGGCCATAACCGTCGCCCAGATGTCCGAGGCGATCCCGCAGTCATGAGCGGCGTAGTCGATCTGTTGGTCGCGCCCCCCGAGATTCGACCAGTCGAGCGGCTCGAAAGCGTCCTCCTCGCAGCCTTGGATCACCTGCGGGCTCTCGAAAGCCGCCAGATCCCAGATCACGTTGCCGGTGTCGATCTGACTGATGACGCGGGAATATTCGCCACCGAACTCTTCCTCGATGATGCGGATTCCCGTCTCCGCCATGAACGGCTCGAACACGGCCCGCCGATAGGCATCCTGCCAGGTCCCTCCCCAACCGACGACCACCAGGCTATCGTTCGCGGTGGCGGGGATGACGACCACCGCCTGCACCACGGCACCCAGCACCAGCCCCTTGACAGCGCGTTGAATGCTCATTTCCTCACCTCCTCAGCTCAGTCGGTATATTGTGATCACACGATACGTGATGCTATATTTAGCCGACCATAGCTGTCAACAGCCGGTCCGGGAACGATACCCGGTGCTCAGGTACCCGAGGAAACAATAACCATGCAAACCACCCAATCCACACCCCGCGTGGCCCGCAAGGTCATCATCACCTGTGCCGTCACCGGTTCCGTTCATACCCCGAGCATGAGTCCGTATCTGCCGCTGACGCCCAACGAGATCGCCAGCGAGGCGATCGCGGCCGCGGAAGCCGGCGCCGCGGTGCTGCACCTGCATGCCCGCGATCCGCGCGACGGTCGCCCGACGGCCGACCCCGATGTATTCTTCGAATTCCTGCCGCGCATCAAGCAGTCCACCAACGCGGTGGTGAACATCACCACCGGCGGCTCGCTGGGAATGTCGATGGACGATCGTCTGGCCGCACCGCTGCGAGCCCGTCCCGAGCTTTGTTCCCTGAACATGGGCTCCATGAACTTCGGTATCTTCCAAGCGGCCGAACGCATCTCCCAATGGCGCTACGACTGGGAGCAAGCCTATGTGGAGAAGACCCGCGAGCTGGTCGTCAGCAACACCTTCGCCCAGATCGAACGCGTCATCCGGGAGCTGGGCGAAGGCTGTGGTACCCGTTTCGAATGCGAATGCTATGACGTGGGCCATCTGTATACCCTGGCCCACTTCCTGGACCGCAACCTGCTGCAACCCCCGCTGTTCGTACAGACGATCTTCGGTATCCTGGGCGGGATCGGCCCCCACCCCGAGGATCTCGCCCACATGAAGCGGACCGCGGATCGCCTGTTCGGCCCTGATTACCACTGGTCGATTCTCGCGGCGGGGCGGCACCAGATGCCGCTGGTAACCATGGGTGCCCTGATGGGGGGTAACGTGCGTGTCGGGCTGGAAGACAGTCTTTATCTCGGCCCGGGCCAGCTCGCCCACGGGAACGCCGACCAGGTACGCAAGATCCGTGGCATCCTGGAAAACCTCGGCCTTGGCGTGGCGACACCCGATGAAGCCCGCGCGCTGCTCCATCTCAAGGGAGCGGATCAGGTAGCCTTTTGAACGCATGATTCCACTAGCGAACCCCCCCGCAACTCGCGAACCCCGGCGCTGCTTCTGGCTGCGCCAGGCAATGGCGGAGGACCAGGCCGCGGCACCCCGGTTGGAAGGCGACACCCGCGTCGATGTCTGCATCGTGGGTGGCGGCTATACGGGACTGTGGACCGCTCTGGAACTCCGCGATCGTGATCCCGCCTTGGAGGTGATGATCATCGAGGCCGATATCTGCGGCGGCGGCGCCAGTGGTCGCAACTCCGGCATGGTGCTGCCACTGTGGGCCAAATTCCTCGCCCTGGAAGACCTGGGCGGCACCGCAGGGGCATTGGCCCTGTGCCGGGCATCGGAACAAGCCATAGACCGCATCGAGCAGCTCGATGGTGAACACGGCATCGACACCGAGTTCCGCCGCGATGGCTGGCTCTGGGGCGCAAGCTGCGCAGCCCAGCAGGGCTCCGGGGATGCGATTGTCGATCGGCTCGCGCGGCTGGGCGTCGCACCGTTCGAGCGGCTCGATGGCAAGGGCGTGCAGGCACTGGCCGGCACAGCGGCGTTTCTGGGAGGTCTCTACAACCGCACGGCGGCGACTCTGCAACCGGCCAAGCTGGTGCACGGACTACGCCGACTCGCACTGGAAGCGGGCGTGCGCATTCACGAACGCTCACCGATGATCGGGCTGGACCGTAATCGTAATCCGCGGGTCATCACGGCCACCGGCACGGTTACCGCCGAGCGCGTGGTGCTGGCCATGAACGCGTGGTCGCTCGCCTTACCCGAGCTGCGTTCGGCCATCCTGGTGATCGCCAGCGACGACTGGATCAGCCAACCGGTACCGGAGCTGCTGGAACGGCATCGCTACGATCGCGGCCCGATCTTCTGCGACTCCCAGGTGTTCGTGACCGGATTTCGCACCACCCGCGATGGACGTGTCAATGCCGGCGTCACGGGTGGCCGCATCGGCTTCGGCACGCTGCGTGGAGCTCGGTTTGACGGCCCGTCGCCCCGGGAGTCGGTCATCCGCAATGCCCTGCGGCGCGGCTTCCCGGCGCTGGGTGACGTCGCGATGGCCGCAAGCTGGTACGGGCCCATAGACCGTACCCGCGACGGATTGCCGCTGTTCGGCGAGCTTCCGGGCTGTCCCTCGATCCTTTACGGCTACGGTTTCTCGGGCAATGGCGTGGCCACCTGCCCGCTCGGCGGCCGCATACTGGCTTCACTGGCGCTCGGCGCGCGCGACGAATGGTCCGAATGCGCGCTGGTCAGACCGCCGCAACGCTGGCTGCCACCCGAACCGGTTCGTTACGTCGGCGCCCATCTGGTGCGTGCCGCCGTGCAGCGCAAGGACGCACTGGCTTACCAAGGGCGCTCACCCGGCTGGGTGGCACGTCGGCTGGCGGCCATGGCCCCGGGCGGAATCGTCACCACGCCGCGCCGCCGCTCGATGACCTGATCATCACCCGCATCGAGGAGATCACACCATGTCCAAAGCCATACATTTCAAGCACGCCGAACTGCCCTGGATCCCCTGCCAGGCCCCCGGAGGCGAGACCCGCATTGCGCGGGTAATCAACGCCGACATCAGCGAACACATGGGCGGCGGAATCGAGATCATGGAAAAGGTTTCGATCACCTGGACGGTGACCTATGACGAGATCCTCTACATCTTCGAAGGCCGTCTCAACGTCATCCTCGCCGATGAACACTTCGAATGCACCCGCGGCGACATCGTCTGGCTGCCGGCCGGCACTACCCTGACCTACGACGCCCCCGACCGTTGCGCGTTCTTCTACACGCTCTATCCGGTCGACTGGGCAGCGCGTCAGGGCAGCGCCGAACCGTGACCGGGTTCAGAACAGACTTTCGAGCAACTCACGAGCAAGGGCTCGCGGCTGATTCAGGCGATTCAATCGGTCTCGCATCGGCCAATCGTCACAGGGCTCATTGAGTATGGTCAGCGTTACGGGTACCAAGCGCTCGCCCAAGGCATCCTCAGTAGTTCCAAGTTTGCCAAATCGCTACCGCGCGGCGGACCGTTTACTAGGCACGGCAACGGATGATGCCCGGGTTTTTCACGGTCAAGGATGAAAGGGATGGGGCGCTCAGACGATGAGTTCGCCGAAGCGGACCACCGTGACGCCGGGACGCAACTGGCGCAGCGACGGCATGACCAGCACGCAGTTCGGATAGGGCGTGCGCACCGGTTCCCCGTCCCGCCAGGCGATGATCGTCCCCGCCTCGGGAAAGGTCTCGAGCCCGGTGTAGTTTCCGGCAAAGCGGAAATCGTAGCTCGATGCGACCACCGGGTCGGTAACCCGGACCACGTGCTGGGCTGGCTCCGGGGTGCAATACCAGGCGGCCGGCAGATCGTGCGCCTCGATGATGCCGTGCAAGGCCAGGAAGCGCGCTGTCACGTCGCGTCCGACCTCCACCGCGGCAGCCTCCCAGTGCTGGCCGCATTCGATCAGCAGCGCGTTCTTGGGACTCCCGGGGTCACCGAAGTCCGCATAATCGCGCATGCGACGACCCTCGGGATGGCCCTCGTCGCAGATGACCCACACCGGTGTGCCCAGCTCGCGGGCGAGGGTCAGACCCTTGTCCAGCGGTCCGCAAACCGCAAGCGGTGCGCAGCGTTCATGCATCGAATGCAGGTCGAGCAGGAAATCGACCTGATCGACGATGGGGCGCATCTCCCGCGCACGCCGCAGCTCGACCGAGTCGCGCGCGAGGTCGTCGAGCGTGGCGGCACTCCACACGCGGTTCAGGTCCTGCTCGACGAAACGCGAGGCGTCGGGGCGGCTCGGGTCGAAGCTGTGGTAGGCCTCGACATTTGCGAACGCCAGGGTAAGGCGGCCCTTGTGGGGGCGGATGCCGAGATCGAGCAATTCCTTGACCACGATGGCGCCGCAATACTCGTTGCCATGCGTGATCGCATTGACCAGCACATGCGGGCCCGGCACCCCGCTGTCGAAACTGAACACGTAGGGTATGCCGCAGTTGCCTTCGGCATAGGGACGGATGTCGGGGAGATCCAGTTCGATCGGATAGTGGACGGTCGAGCCGCCGCCCGAGCCGGTTTCAGGTTTTTCAGTAGGCGTTTGCATGGCGGTTCTCCTGTAATTATCGGGTGAGGCCGCCCTGGCACAAATATTTGGTCTGCATGTAGTCGTCCAGACCGTAGCGCGAGCCTTCGCGGCCGTAGCCCGATTCCTTCACCCCGCCGAACGGCGCGGCCTCGGCCGCGAGCGCGCCTTCGTTGATGCCCACTATACCGGTCTGCAGCAGGTCGGCAAGGCGCCAGATGCGGCTGACGTCGCGCGAATAGAAGTAACCGGCCAGGCCGTAGGGCGTGTCGTTGGCTGCCTCCACCACCTCGGTTTCGTCCCGGAAGCGGAACAAGGGTACCACCGGGCCGAAGGTCTCGTCCCGCGCCAGCTCCATTTCGTTGCCGGCGTTGCCGAGCACGGTCGGTTCGTAGTAGTGCGGGCCGTTGGCGAAGTCATCGCGCAGGCGGCGCCCGCCGGTCAGCAGCACCGCGCCGCGTTCCAGCGCGTCCTGCACGTGGCGCTCGATCTTCTCGACCGCGCGGGCATTGATCATCGGGCCGATCTGCGAGCCCTCCCGGTAGGCGGGGCCGACCCTGAGCGCTCGGACGCGGGCGACCAGCTTTGCCGCGAATTCGTCGTAGACCTGATCCTGCACGTACACCCGGTTCGGGGACACGCAGGTTTGTCCGCCGTTGCGGAACTTGGACACCATCAATCCCTCGACGGCGGCGTCGAGGTCGGCATCCTCGAACACGATGAAGGGCGCATTCCC